>DAICSO010000039.1:0-12457 GCA_027368075.1 bacterium | reverse complement strand
CCCGTTGTATATCAGGTTGTCGCCTTTCCAGGCATCTCCAATGAAACTAACGCTAATCTTCTCGGATTCCATTGCATCCCTGAAATCCGGGTAGTTGCTGTTTTCGACAGAAAAGAAGAGTTCGTAATCGCCACCGAAGCCCATGGTAAGATCAAGTTCTGGAACCCCTGAAATTTCAACTGCCCTTTTTACATCGTGGTGGGCGGGTAACTCATCCTGTACGACCCTGAAGCCCAGCCCATAATCCCTCTTCATCTGTTGCATGGACGATGCGAGCCCGTCAGAAAGATCCATCATGAATTTGCCTCCGTGCTCGCTTATGATTTGCGCCTCCCGTATTCTGGGCGTAATATCTAGCATCATGCGTATTGAAGACGCTTTTCTGATTTTGTGCGAATAGAACACATAACCTGCTGCAGCCTTTCCGAGAGAATTCGTGACTCCTATTATCTGGTTCGGGGCAAGATCAGACCTTCTTCTCGTGAGGAGTTTTTTCTGTCTGCCAACAGCTATACCCGTCATGTTGAGATCAAACCCTTCCTTGAGGTCACCTCCGGCAAAGTCGCATTTGTATTCGCGCAGAGTCCGTACCATTCCCGATTCAAACTTTTCAAGCAGTGAATAGTCTGTCTCGGGGCTAAGGGAATAAGCAGTCATGAATTCAATGGGAATCCCCGCCATCGCAGCTATGTCACTCAGGTTGATTGAAGCGAAATAGGATCCGGCAAGATCAGGAGGAGCGCCTGAAGGAACATGTGTCTTGAAATTTATGCTGTCAGTAGTGATCATCAGGTAGCTCCTGCCGTTATCGATTAGGGAGCAATCGTCCTGCGGTGCGGTAAACTTGAAGGTCTTCCTGAGCCTGTCTATGATCTCCCGCTCACCAATATCCTTCAACTTTACAGGCATTTTAATCCTCAAACATACATGGAGGCAGAAGCCGTCCTGCCAAGCAGCTTGTGAAAGTCAGGCTGGAAAAGGTTAGTGGATTCAAGTTCAATCATTCTCCGGTAGCTTGACAAATCGGCTGAGTTGTAATAGGCTTCGAGATCACCGAAATTCTGGTTGAGGGAGGATTCGACTATAAGATCCAGAAGCTTCTGGTCATGGCCATCATTATGCACTCCCCTATCCCTGTTTGCGCCAGTGGGATATGAAAGCACCTCTGTTCCGGATTTGCTGGAGTCAAGAAGTACCTTTGCCAGACTCCATAGCCTTGGAGGACGGTACAGCCCTCTTTTCCACAGCTTCTCGACAAGTGTATTTTTCTGTATGTTCATTGGATTGACCGATACGTCATTTGATATTTTGCTTACCTTCCTCACCGATTCTATCGCATCAGTCACTGCATCCTTTTCCGACACGAAGGGAGGTTTGAGAAGAAGATAGGTCCTCAATTCAAGTTTCATCATTTTTATGACGGAGGCGGCTTCAAGGAACTTCGCAAAGGTGCTTCCCTTGTTGATGGAATTCCTTACTATGTTGTCGTTGGCGCTTTCCAGCCCAATGGCTATCCTGACGGGAATACCCGCGCGTGTCAGCCCCGCTATGTTCTTCTCAGTGATATATTCCGTTCTTGACTCTATCAATGCCTTCTCTACCTTTTCATTCACTGTCTGGAAAAAATATTCCCTGACCCTCACAGGTATCTCAATCGGGTCAAGGAAGCTTCCAGAAGTGAAGACCTTCACAACCTTTGAACCGGAGAGTGAATCGGACAGGAAATCGACCTGTTTCATCAGGTTCTCCTCAGTCACGCTGCTAGAAACATCATTAAAATAACCGCACATAGAGCAGGAACTGAAATTGTACCATGAACAGCCGGTAGTCCTGAATATCACGACGGTACTCTGTTCAGGTCTTCCCTGTATCCTGTCCATTTCTTTCCATACCGATACCGGACGATCAGGATCACGGTTTGACCTTTTCTCTGGCATCAGTTTTCTCACTGTCATTGAAAGTTCTCTGTTGATCATCTGCTCTTTCCATACAGCCATTTTGAATAACTATAAAAATTATACACAGCTATTCAAATGCTCAACAATCACCTGTCTCCAAAGGTTAATGCCCATCATGGAATACAGCTATCGTTGCACGACATCCAGATTGTGAAGAATGTGTTCATCTCGGACCTGCATTGCGCTTACCTGAGTGACGAAAGCACAGCGGTTATTTCAGATCTGCATCTCGGATTCGAGGAGGAGATGAACCTCCACGGCCTGTTTCTCCCAAAGCTGCAGCTAAGCCACGTTGAAAAAATGGTCGACAGCATAATAGAGAGATACTCCCCTGAAAAACTTATTATAAACGGTGACTTCAAGCAGGAATTTTCGAGGAATCTACCGCAGGAATGGGACGACATTGTTCACTTCGTGAACCGTTACAGGGAAAGAACAAGACTGATATTTGTGCGCGGTAACCATGACAATTTCCTTATGACGATCCTGAAAAAGAAGAATATCGATCTTGTCGACAGCTTTGAGACCGACAGCTATTATATCTATCATGGAGACCGCGACAGGGACCTCAGGAAGATGACAATACTGGGGCACGAGCACCCCTCATTTGTGCTTCGAGATGAGATAGGGGGCGTTTTCAAGATTCCTGCCTTTGTGTATAACAATGAGTCGCGGGTGCTGATAACTCCGGCAATGAGCTTCTTCTCCTCGGGAACAGATGTGACGCAGTCGCTGTTCAGTCAGGAACATTTCACTCCAGTGTTGAAGAAAACAGATCCAAAGAAATTCAGGGTTTTTGGTTTAACAGACGAGTTCGGTCTTGTTGACTTTGGAATGCTTGGCGACCTTCAATCTTCTTCAGGTAATCATCGTAATGGGTCCTGAGCTGGGAATGCAAGCGCCGCATTGTCTCTTCCATCTTTCCATCTCCTTTCTCCCTCATAAGTTCTTTCAGGGTAAGCACGTGAGGAGCGAGGATTTTGTTCACGAGCGAGTTGGCCATGTCCTCGACAGCGGTTTCAAGAGGCACGCCTTTGGACACCTCATGTAGAAGCTGGTCTGAAGATTCTTTCTCTATCAGTTTGGAAAAGAGGAAAATGTCACTTATGAAATCATCAGTCTCCATCTCGAGTACCTTTCTGGAAAAATTGTCCATTTCCTGAGAAACTATCTGGTTTGCCATAAGAACTTCCTTCTTCTTGGCTTTAATGTTTTCCTCTAGAATAGGCTGGATGTTCTCGAGGTCAATAATCCTTATCCCTGGCCTGTCTATATCCGGATCAATGTTTCTAGGGTTTGAAAGATCAATGAACAGCCTGTTCCCATCTACATTCTCAATCTCCTTCGGTCCGATAAGGTAATTTCTTGAAGAGGTCACTGCTATAATTATGTCATTTTCCCTCAGTCCCCTGGGCAAGTCGGAGAGAAGCAAGTAGGAAGCCCCGACAGAATTGGAAAGCTGTCTGGCATGTTCCTCATTCCTGCCGCAGATGGTGAGCGAAGATGGTGGAATTTTCATTATGTACTTTGCAATGGCGCTGGCCATTTTACCGGTTCCGACTATCATCACTCGGCTACTGCGGGTACCAGGCAGGGACTCAATTATCTGTGTGGCCTGTGCAGCAAGGGACACTTTTCCCTTGGAGATGTCGGTCTCATCACGAACTTTCTTTCCGACGCTGATAGCCTTCCTGAATACCATTGACAGCATTTTTCCGGATTTCCCGGATTTAATCGACTGTTCGTAAGCTTCCTTGACCTGTCTCAGAATTTCCTGTTCGCCTACCGACATGGACTCAAGGCCGGAAGCGACTCTGAATAGATGATTGACAGCGTCAGAATCACGCATTATGTCAGCAGTCTTGAAAATATCAAGTGTGGTAAAATCCTCTGTACTATAAATTTCCAGTCTGTTACAGGTAGATAGTATCACGTATTCTCTTATCCTGCCCTCATGTAATGTGCTCTCCATGGTCTGGCGGTCCGCCTGGGACACAGACTCAAAAAGTTTGTAATTGTCCCTGAAGTTCCAGGAGGCAAGATAAAATTTAAGCATCCAATTTCTGCTAGTAATTAACTTAAATTATATAAGCAAATAGTTTGTATCTGCGGAAAATAGAATACTCATAAAGATATAAAGTAGCATGGAAGTTCTCATTGAAACTAATACCGGCCCAAGACTGCGTGAACATCTGAAAGAGATTTCGAGGAATCTGGGGTTCGACTTGGTGTTCAGTGATGATATAAAAGACAAATCCGGGTTTAAAGTCCTTCTTGTTGGGCAAACAAAACTCAGGCTTCTTTCGGAACTTGTTTCAGAAATGCCGGATCTCAGGATGATACAGACCTTATCTGCAGGGGTCGACATGCTTGATTTCAAATCAATCCCTGAGCACATACTTCTATGCAGCAACGCGGGAGCTTATTCTGACCCAATAGCGGAACACGTATTTGCAATGATTCTGGATTTAAGCAAGAATCTTACAAAGAACTACCTCAAGATGCGAGAGGGAATTTTCGACCAGAAAACGGTTAACAGAAGGGTTGCTGGTAAGAAGATAGGGATAATCGGCTATGGTGGAATAGGAAAGGCAGTAGCCGGAATAGCCAGGAAATTCGACATGAAGATCCTTGCCATTTCACGATCTGGAGCAAGGGAAGATGAGGAATTCCTCGGAAACATCGATGATATTGATTACGTACTTTCAAATTCCGATATTGTTGTGATATCTCTACCTCTCTCAAATTATACCCGTGGAATCATAAACTCTGCAAAACTGGAAACGATGAAGAAGGACGCAATACTGATAAACGTTGCACGCGCTGAGATAATAAACCAGAACGATTTGTTTGATCACCTTTCCAGGAACAAGGAGTTCAAGGCAGGCATCGACGTGTGGTGGACAGAGCCAATATCTAAAGGAAAATTTGAGACAGACTTCCCGTTCCTGGAACTTGAGAATCTTATCGGTTCACCGCATAACTCTTCAGTAGCTGAGGGGGAGACAGTTTATGCCTATGAGCAGGCTCTGACTAATGTTTCCAGATTTGTTCATAACCAGAATGTGAGAAATAAAGTAAACAGGTCCGATTATTCCTGATATCCGGATGCACAGCTTCTAAATCGCTGGATGGAACGTCAGAAATGATTTTTAGCGGGTGGGATGAATGAACTCTACTAACATTTTTATAAAGGCTCATAATTTTGGTGGGAGCCCCGATAGTGTAGCGGCCTATCATACAGGCCTGTCGAGCCTGTGACACGGGTCCAAATCCCGTTCGGGGCGTTTTATACTTAACGGGTTTGCCGGATTCATACCCTTCAGGAATGGTATGTCCTTTTTCCCGAGCTCGTCTATGGAGTCGTCCAACATCAACCGGACATAGTCTTTCGTTGTGTCCAGTTTCTCAGGCCTCATCAGCAGCCTCAATTCTTCAAGGTCAAGCCCTGTTTGTAGAGGAATCCTGCATAGAACCTCATTGCCCTGTGTACCGAGAATTTTATGCCTGCCTTTGCGGAAACCTGGTATATCTCCTGCTGGAGTCCATCATAAGTCAACGATTCGTCTTGTCCGGAAAGCAGCACGCGGTTCGTACCCCTGGACCTCCTCGCCTGCATGTATTTTCGGACCGCTTCCCTTAAGGATGCCGGGAGAAAAACATGAGCTTCCATCTGTCCCTTCCCTATGACCTTCAGTATGTCCCACATGATGTCGTCGGTTGTCATTGTCAGAAGTTCGTTGAACCTGAAGCCAGTCTTGAACAGGACCTCTATCTCCAGCGCCTTCCTCTCTGAGGTCTAGAAGAAGGTTCGTGCAGCCTTCATCAACGAATCATGATGGCACCGGCCGGGTCGCAGTGTTTGGAAACGGAACTATGGGCACTTTAGAGCGCGTGAGCGCTTTTGAACTGAATGTGATCACCGTATCAAACATAGCTTCGATGGCCATAACACCCTCCACCGCTGTTGGCGGACTGCAGTTTTACAGTGTTATCACAGGAAACTATTACTTCGTGATTTTCGGAGACTCGTCTCCGGGGTATGTCTACCCATCATTTCCTGGAGACCTGTTTTATGATCTGGCTACCATCGTCATATCAGGATTCGCATTAATTCTTTCCGGCGTAGCAATAGCCGTAACCGGAACATTCCAGCATGAAAGGCGGTGACCGCTTGCCGCGTGAATTAAATTTTAAACCGACGCCTGACCTGGAGTGAAAAATATTTATCCCACGGTATAATGCACGAAAGCAGAAACTTCTGCTAATTCAGAGGAGAATAAATTTAATGACAATCTTTCAAGGCAAGGCCAGAAAAAAATTTACCGGTGGCAAGTTAGTCAGATCAAGGTCAAAGCGCAGGCATGAACTTGGCAGGGAACCGACTCTCACAAAGATAGGGCCAACATCCCGAAAAACCTTCAGAGGCTACGGAGGAAACACCAAGGTGGCAGTAATGATTGCTGCTGAAGCCAACGTATATAACCCTAAGGACAAAACCACAAAGAAATTGAAGATAGTCACTGTCAAGGAAAACCCGGCTAACCCTCACTATGTACAGAGAAACATTATGAATAAGGGAACGGTTATCATGACAGAACTCGGTGAGGCAAGGATTACCTCCAGACCGGGTCAGGAAGGAACTGTCAACGCCATTCTTCTATGACAACTACACTTTATTCCCAGTATTTTAACAGCACTATTTCCAGAAGGCTGGGACGAAGGATTTCCCGTAATGCTGCCAGGAACTTTTCCGACCAGAAACTTGAAGATCTTCTAAGGTCGATAAACGCTAAATTCGAGGCGCGCCCGGCGAAATACTGCAGAGCTCCTTGGCTTGGCGGGAATATTTATGTCATAGACTCAACCTTAAAGAAATCCACAATCATTAAAATGCTGGAAAGAAAGCTACTTTGAATGCTTTTTCTTGATCTGGTAGTATTGGAGCGGATGCCTTAGCCACTCCTGGTTGCAGAGGGTATCTTCGCCCATATAGCAAAGGTGGTTAGACTTGAGCACAGCACACTTTGGTGGAGAATATTCCGTCCCGGATATTTCTCCAGTGACGTGATTCACCTGGTATACTGTCATCTTCTCATTGTAATCCGGGGCTGTCTTGAAGAGTTCTATGATTTCGCCGCTTGTCATTCCGGTTTTGTGGAGGAAGGATACGAGCGTGAACCTTGCAAGATGCGGAAGGTTGACACCCGATTTCATCTCAGATATGTACTCCCTTATGCAGGGCGGGAATTTTGTAGAATCCACCGCCCCGAGATCAACCTTCCTGCTGGATTTCAGCTGGTCATATAATATCCGCATCGATGAGATAAAATCCGCGTAGGGTTCAAAAACATCAACCACATCATTCATTGAGATATTTTCAACAGCACGGAACGCAGACTTGACGAAAAACTCCCTGGCTATCTTGATTACTACGTCCCTGTTTGCATATACTGTGCCTTTGTTTACTGGCTGATATGAGAGCCTGTACTTCTCCCCGCTGATTCTTGTGTTGTTCCTTATGAAGGTGTCGAAGGGCACTGAAAATATCTCCCTCTCCACATCGAAGTCAAGGTGCATGCCCATCCTGCGACAGTAATCCTCGATATCCTCATCCGCGAACCCGTCAAGCTCAGATGTGAGTATGTCCCTCTGGCCATTTATAAATTTGGAAGTCAGCACGCTTTCATCCAGGTAGCGAAGCAACCACAGGGTAAGCATGAAGGTTACGTTGCTGACTATTTTTGGCTTGTATTCATCAGATACGAGATCGTCTATGCAGTCTATGGCAGTCATTCTCGTTTCCGATAAAGCACGCTCCCTGGATTCAACAATCTCCCTCACGCTGGAGAGGCTGAACCTGTCTGGTGCAAGTATCTCTACGGCACTGTTCATGAGATTTCTATCAGATCGGAAGGGGCGGTTGTGATCTTCTCAAAGCCATCCTTCTTTACTATGACATCATCCTCTATCCTTACTCCGCCAACTCCTGGAACATATACTCCCGGCTCAACAGTTACCACCATGTTTTCCTTCAGGGGGAAATCGTATCCGCCGGACAGTGCGGGGTGATCATGAACATCCATCCCGAGTCCGTGTCCAAGCGAGTGGATGAATCTTCCCTTGTATTTGCTGGAGTCTATAATCTTCCTTGCTATACCGTCTATGTCTCTTCCGTTTACGTTAGCCTTGATGGCGTTCATGCTGTCGGTCTGGGCCTGCTTGACAACGCTGTACATCTCTTTCTGTTCTGCAGAGGCTCTTCCGAAGACAACAGTCCTGGTTATGTCAGAACAGTACCTCTTGTAGAGTGCTCCGAAATCCATCAGGACAAAATCACCTTTCTTAAGTTTCCGTGATCCAGGGGAATAGTGTGGCATAGAGCTGTTGGATCCAAAAGCAATGATTGTGCTGAAAGATGGCTCAGAGGCACCAAGCTTCATCATCTCATATCCAAGAAGCGCAGAAAGCTCACTTTCAGTCATGCCCTCCTTAAGCTCGTGAATGACTTTCTCTACTGCCCTGCTTCCGATCCTTGCTGCCTCCCTCAGCTTATCCAGTTCCTCCGGAGACTTGAGGCGCCTTGCTTCTGCTATAGTGTTTGACACATCAACAAATTCCTTGTCAGGGATGATCCTGAGCAACTCTTTGTATCTGTCGAGGGTCAGAGACGAATAATTAAGGCCGATAGCATTGACATTCTTCAGTTCATCCTGAAGTATTTTCTTCTTCTCGTCGTTGGAACTGAACACGAGAGTATCCAATCCTGTTGATCGTGCAGATTCCTCTTCCAGGTTCGAGGTTATTATCTTTATTTTGTCAGGAGTGACAATAAGCGCGGATCCCTCAAATATACCGCTTTCTGCCCCGGTCAGATAGAAGAATGTCTTGTCTATTGATCCTTCTCCTCCGTTCAGTATAAGAATGGTGTCTGTTTCGCGAGCGTAGTCAAAAATAGGTCTGTAATTCATGCTGTAGTATCGGGATGCAAAATATAATTATTTGCCGTTTGATGACTGGACATTAAGATGAGAATTACAGAGATTTTCCACAGTATCCAGGGAGAGGGAATCTACATGGGCATACCGATGCTTTTTGTCCGGACCAACAGATGTAACTTGAGGTGCAGGTGGTGCGACTCAAAATACACATTCATCGGAGGGTATGAGATGCCTCTTGAAGAGATACTGGAAACTGTCAGAAAAACAGGCGAGGATTGGGTGTGTTTCACTGGAGGTGAACCCCTGATACAGAGGGAAGCACTTGCTTTTGTCAGATCTGTGACAGAAATCGGGAAGAAGGTCCTGATCGAGACAAGTGGTTCGATTAATGTCGGAAAATACGTTTTTTCTGATTCTGTCAGCATTGACATGGATGTGAAGACGCCATCTTCGCAGGAAGAAGATTCTTTCCTGTCTGGGAACCTGGAATATCTCCGTGAAAATGATTACCTCAAATTTGTAATCTCTGATACCGTTGATTACGAATTTTCCAAAACATTCCTGCAGAGGCTTGACAGCAAGGTAAACGTTGTATTCCAGCCTGCGTGGGGGTCAGATGCGAAATTCCTGGTCGAGTCTGTGATCAGGGATCAGCTCAGGGTCAGGGTTCTTCCGCAATTTCATAAGTACGTATGGGGAGAGATCCCGGGAGTGTAAATCCGTATGGAAAACGATTTGGTTTTATCGGGCAGGTTCTATTACCAGGGGAAATTCCAGGAACTGATGGTTGGCATACGATCAGGAGTGGTTACCGAAATAAGGAAATCGATCACCGGTGACCGGGTTATGAAAATCGAAGGTGGCATATTGCCAGCCTCCACAGATACGCATGTTCATTTTCGAGACCCGGGGGAGACGGACAAGGAGGATTTCTCAAGCGGATCCATGAGCGCTGTTTATGGCGGTACAACTACAGTTATGGATATGCCAAACAACATTGTTCCCATAACCGACTACGAACGTTTTGAGAATAAGCTTTCTGCAATACGGGGACGAAGCTACTGTGACTACGGCCTCTATTCCATGTACAATGGAAACAATGCTGAAGTGTTATCGCCAAAAAGCAATGGAGTAAAGATATACATGGGCGGGAGCACAAATACCAGTGGGGTTACAGTAAGGGAGAAAGACATCCCCCTGCTCAATGGCATGGAAGTTCCAGTAGTATTCCATGCGGAAGATCAGGAGTGCCTCAAGGAGAACAACCTTGAAGCAAAGAATCTGAGGGAGCATAACCTTTCAAGGCCAGTGACATGTGAGTCGAAGGCAATAGGTAAAGCCCTTGGATATGACCTGAAGCAAAGGGTAATAACCCATCTGTCGGATTACGGCGCAATATTGGGCACTTCTGGCAACAATGCCATTTACGAGGTCACCCCTCATCATCTCCTTCTGAATGATGAACTTGACATAGGGGCGAATGGAAAAGTCAATCCACCACTCAGGTCGAAGGAGATACAGAGCGATCTGCTGGCACATTATCTGTCAGGGGACATATCCATAGTCTCCACGGATCATGCCCCACATACAGAAGGAGAAAAGGAAGATTTTCAGTATGCCAGATCAGGCATAATCGGGGTCGAAACAAGGGTTCCACTGTTGCTAGGACTTGTTTCCAGGCACATACTCGATCTTGATCTCTTCTACCGCACGGCCATATTAAACCCGGCTAAGCTTTTCGGGCTCAAGAAAGGCATGCTTGAAATCGGGTATAGGGCGGATTTCATCTCTTATAGGGCAAGTAACTTAAAGCGCATTAATCCTGAACGCCTGCATTCCAAGTATCCGCTTTCGCCATTCGGAGGATTCGAAGCAGTATTTCCAGATTTTGTGATGATGGGGGGAAATGTCATACTGGAACGGGGAGAGATTATTGATGATAGACTTGGGGCTTTCCAGCAGAAAAGCGTGAGATAAATTTTTAATGAATCTGCGCATCATAAAAAATTGAATCTCTCAAAGAAGGACGCAGAACGTATAGCGAAGGAACGGATATCTGGACTTGTCTACCTGGCTAGGGAGCACCGTGAAATGTCCACAAGGTACCTGTCCATAGCTGAGAACATGGCGAAGCGGATGGACATAACGCTGTCAAAGGAGATAAAGAGGGCTTACTGCAAATCATGCAAACACCTGTATGACGAAAGCAGCAGAATCAGGGTCAGGGAGGGGTTAGTTTCCATCAAATGCGCTTACTGTGACGACATAAGGCGAATCCCCTATAAGATCCGCTGAGCGGGAACATTCGCAAAGAAATCCTTCGAAGTTCCACTTCAGTTTACTCTTTTATGGTAAATGGTATTTACTTTTTCCATTCATCATGGAGACAGGAACGGCCTTCCCTGGAAACCAAAACTACCAGATGAAAATAACGTCTCGAAATTTCGATCGGAAACATTGAACCAAAAGTCCTTTGAATCAGTCGGCAACTGTTTCTATATGGAACATTATCTTGAAACCTTCAAGGGTAGCCTGAATCTTGTCGGCAAACCAGATGGAGTCATCGGTTGACGCACTGCTTCCCCACTCGTAAACCATATCGTGCTCGCCAATTACCGGCTTGAATCCGAGTGACCTGAGTCTGTTTATTATTTCGCTAGGTTTGGCTCCTTCACTGAAGAACGTGACGTCAAGGTATGTTTTCATCGAATTCCAGTCATAATTAGAGGTCTGTATATATGTTTTTCTTATCTCTATCACCATTTCTCTTCGGATTTTGCCGAATAATCATGGTGAAAAATTCCGGTTTTCGAGTACCTGGAGAGGAACTGACATGGATACCACATAGTTTGGTTCATCCACAATCTCGCTTATGCTCAGGTTTCCGCACACGCTGCAAAGAATGTACGCCTCTGCGCCCGTAAGCCCATAATGGCTGAGTTCATCTATCATATTAAGCAGGGCGAGCCGTGCGGCATCCTTAAGATCTCCGGCAATGCCCATCGCGACAGTGAATTCTCCGCCAGCAGGTATCCTTGAATAGGCTCGAGGGTAATTCATAGCCCGGTTCTTAATCACGTGAATTCTGATAACAACTTCTGCGGAGGTTTCAATGGCTGTCCCGCATACCTCCCCGTCTCCCTGTGATGCATGGGGATCGGAAACAGAAAGAAGGGCGCCATCAACCATCACCGGAAGATAAATTCTTGATCCTACACCCAGTAGCCTGTTGTCCATGTTCCCACCGAAATGCTGTGGCGGGATCATGCCGAATTCTCCATCTTTCGGTGCAGTTCCAACGACTCCAAGGAATGGCTGGATTGGAACTAAAACTCCTTCGAGGAAACCTGAAGTCTCTGAGGAGGCAAATTCACCTATCTTCCACATCATTAGCTTCTCACTAACGTCGCCCTTGAGAAGCCCCATTTCCGGGATTATGGCACTCCATCCCCAGGATGCCGTCCTCATCTCTTTCAGTTCAATCTCAAGGATATCTCCGGGGGTTGCACCGTTGACATAAATTGGGCCGACTGCTCCGTCATATCTTGAAGAATCTAT
>DAICSO010000038.1:0-12517 GCA_027368075.1 bacterium | reverse complement strand
ATCCTGTCCATTCTTCCGCTTCTGCTGGTGCTGCTTATTGCTGCAATACCCGTTGCCCTGCCCGCAATGTTCACGGTTAGCATGGCTCTTGGATCCATGGACCTCGTGAAAAAAGGGATAATAGTTACCCGGCTTGGATCAATCGAAGACGCGGCCAGTATGGACATACTCTGCACGGATAAAACAGGTACAATCACACAGAACAGGCTCACCGTCGCATCAGTCATCCCTGTCAACGGCTACACTGAGAACCAGGTAATCCTGTACGGTGCCATGGCTTCTTCGGATGCGAACAACGACGCAATAGATTCAGCCTTCCTGGAGGAATATAGGAAGAGAAAGCTTCCACCCTTCTCGGTTGAGAAGTTCGTGCCATTCGACCCTTCCAGCAGGCGCACAGAATCAGATGCTATGCTCGAGGGAAAGAGATTCCACATAATGAAGGGAGCCGTAAAGACCATAGCCGCACTTGTAAACGACACTGGAAATGACGCAGAGAACAGGATGAAGGAGCTTGCAGTAAAGGGATACAGGACCCTGGCGGTCTCATGCTCTTCCGATGAGAAGAAGGGCGAAATAGCTGGATTTGTTGCACTGTACGACCCTCCAAGGCATGATTCCAGAGCGCTCATAGGCGAATTGAGGGACCTGGGCATCAACGTTAAGATGCTTACCGGCGATTCCGAGGAGATAGCAATGGAAACCGCCCGCCAGGTTGGACTGGGTCTTTCCATAACGCCGTTGCACTCTGATATTACTCCAGAAACCATTGAGAAGAACGATGGGTTCTCAGAGATTTACCCGGAGGACAAATACAGGATTGTGAAAGCTCTGCAGGAGATGCATCACGTCACAGGCATGACGGGGGATGGCGTCAACGATGCTCCCGCGCTCAGGGAAGCGGAGGTCGGCATAGCTGTAAGTACGTCTACCGATGTCGCAAAGGCCGCTGCAAGTGCAGTCCTGACGAAGGAAGGGCTGGAAAATATTGTGGATTTGATAAAGGATGGCCGGGCAATATATCAGAGAGTTGTCACATGGGTACTCAACAAGACCGCACGAACAATAGAGATAGTTGTGTTCGTCTCGCTTGCTTTCCTTATTCTCGGAAACTACATAGTGAGTGCTTTTGACATAGTCCTGACTCTTTTTCTCATAGATTTTGTAACAATTTCTCTTTCAACGGACAAAGTGAGATGGTCCAGCAAGCCCGAGTCATGGGATATCACTTCTCTCGTCAAGATCGCGGCTGTTATCAGTGCCATGATGATTGTAGAATCATTTCTATGGCTGTTCATTGGAATGAGGTATCTGTCGGTCGGCAATCAGGTGCCAATGTACTCGTTCTCCTTCGGCATTATACTCTACTTCGGAATATTTACGACCTTCGTAACCAGGGAAAGAAGACATTTCTGGTCATCAATGCCGGGCAAGCCACTTCTTATAGCTCTTCTGGCAGATATTTTTGTTGTGATGGCAATTGAAACCTTCGGGATACCGGGAGTAGCATCAATGCCCATCTGGATCACGCTGCTGACGCTCTCATTCACCGCATTTGCATCATTGATAATCAACGACGGCGTCAAATCTATCCTTCTCAGGTCAATAAAACTGATATAAAACTGGGAAAATTGGTGGATTCAGCGAACTATCAGCACGGAGACGGGCGAATTTGCTGAAACCCTCTGGGAAACAGATCCGAAGAGTATGCCCTTCTTGAATCCCGGCTTCCTGTTTCCCATTACTATCATGTCCGGCATGAGCTTCTCTGCCACTTCAAGTATGCTGCTCACAGGATCGCCATATTTTATAATGCCCTCGCAGTTTGCCATTCCCTCCTTCTTTACTTCTTCCACCATTTTCTTAATCCTTTCCCTTGTCTCTTTGATTATGTCGGAGTTCTCGTCAAGCAGAACTTCCGTGGCTCCGGTGAGATCTCCCATTGGAGCGTAGACTGGCTTTACAACTGTGATTATGTACAACCTCGCATCATCGTGAGGCAGCAGTATATTCTTCGCAAACCTGTAAGCCCTCTCTGCTTCCGGGGAAAAATCGGTGGCCAGCAATATTGAGTTCAGTTTTTTCTTTGTTTCCATGCCCAGCACCTCTAAACAGACAACAAGCCTGTTGATTATATATCCCGATGGACATAATAAAGCAATACGCTGCCATATGAGCAGCGCTAAAATCCTGATATGTTCTATGTTGGCAGGACATCATTGCCTAAAGGTACTTTATCAGCCGGATGGGTTTTACTTCAAGGTTGCTGAACATGTTGTGCTTTCCTGTGCCAATGCCAATGAGCAGGCCCTTTCCGTCAGAGATGTCAAGTCTTCTCTCCTGATCAGCAAGGATAGTTGACATTTCCCTCAGGATAGAAATTTTCTTCAGTTCTCTGGGTATTTTCCTGACGATCTTCCTGACCGTTCTTGCATTCCCCAGGGAAACGGTTATCAGGTTATTTTCAAAATGCGCAGACATTGCAATCTGCCCTTCCACTGACAGGGAAATCCGACCGGAATCCACCATCGGAGCCAGAAGATCAACAATGGTTTTGAGTTTACTGTCTTTCATGAATCGGTCTTGCGGTAAAGCTAATTTTTCCGCTTATGGTGAAGGCTGCATTTACCCATGGGAGTTTTATCTGCACGTCTTCCATGACCAGATCTGCGCTGCTCTTTGTTCCCTCTACCGCTTTTATAAGGTTCTCAATCAGAGATTCTTCCTGCCCCATATCTAATCAATAAAAGATGGTATATAACCCTATCTGAATAGTACTGGCGCAACGGATGAGTCTCCATCGGCAGCTATAATATCGCCGCGAGAAAGAATATGCCGTATCCAAGCAGGATAACTACAACCAGGATTGTGACAATTTTCCGCATGTCAAGGTGAAACATTGTGCTGATTATTGCAGTATGGCTATTTATAATGTCCACCATCAAGCTGGGTGAGAATGTTGCATATCAGGTTCAGGCGACCCCTGTCTCCCTCTTTTTCTCCCAGTTACGGATAAGCCTGTAATAAATGAAGGCACCAGCAATCTGCAACGTGCCGCCAACAAAAAGCGGAAGTGAGAAGTATGCATCCATCAGGTATCCAGATGCACCGGATGTCATCTGAGATCCCCTTGTGCTCAAGCCCTGTATGCTGGAAGCTGCTCCGTAATCCTCATTACCAATCCCTCTTACGCTTATGGCACTCCTCATTGGTGCACCGAGACCGGCAACGCCGCTCCTCAGGGCATAGAGTGAGAAGGCGAGAACAACAAGGGGGGAAAACGCAACAGCAACAAGAAGCAATCCTTGGAATGCCCTGGTCACGGACGAGACTGTGATGGCACGAACACGAGCTGAATTGAGGAATCTTCCCGAAAAGTATGATCCAAGAGCAGTGGCCGCATAAGCAAGGGTGAATATCTCGCCCACATAGGATACGCTTACACCGTACCTCAGCTCGAACCAGAGGGGAAGCAGGGGGATTGCAACTCCTATCCCTGCGCCATTTATCATGTTGGGCAGAATGAGCCTCAACATATACCTGAAGCTCTCGCCTTTCATTATATGCGTTGTTTTCTTCGGTCTCCGCCGCTCCTTAAGGAGCATGAGGGATATGAATGAAATAAGAAGTATAAAGAATGAAACGGCAAATAGGAGCCTGAAGGCTATAACGTTCCCGTAAATCGGGCTAAGATATCCATGGAATATAAGGAAGAACCCTCCAAAAATGGAGAAAACCGATGCCATGACATTTATCCTTGCAAGCCTGCCGACCCTGTCATGCTCTTCAGGCCAGCTGCTTGCAACATATGCCGTCATCCCGGGGGAGAACGCGCCCCTCATTCCTCCGGCTGTTCCAGTTATGCCGCCTATTATTGCGGAAATTGCAATCACATATATATTCGAAGAGAGAGCGAGACCGAGTAGGGCAATGAGCGGTAGAAGTTCACCGATTATGAGCGTGCGAGCGTATCCTATGCGATCGCCAAGCATTCCCAGAGCCAGGGCTATTATCATGTTGAAGAAAACAATGACGAGATAAAGTATTCCTATGAAGACAAGACTATATCCGAGAATGTTCAGGTACAGTGACAGGGAGAGGGTTACAAAAATGAGCGCCATGCTCCTGGCAGCCCTTGAAACGAGAAGAAATTTGAACGATCTGTTGATCTTCTCCGTGGACTCCGTGAACATAGACTTCTCTATATCACTGAATTATTTATTCGTGATGTCTCTCTTGGGCCAGTGAAAGAGGTGCTGTTTATTTTATATTGATTAAAAGTACTTAGAATTTCAACTGAAAAGGTTTTTATCTACCTAATGTGATAATCAACCGTAAGAGAAAATTCATACTAGCATGACTGCATCGGGTAACTGCAACGGAGAAATGAAGATGTCCAAGACCGGAGACAAATGTTCCATCCTTGTCTGGAGAACGCTCAAGGATGTGTGGAAACTGTGGTATAGGCAGGCAGAAAAGAACCTGTCCCAGATAGGCATGAACAACATGGAGTACAGCGTGCTCCGCATACTTTCGGAAAACGGAACGCTTTCCATGGTGCAACTAGCCAACATGACCATGGTTACGCAGGGGTGGATAACAAGCATAGTTGACAAGCTCGAGGAGAGAATGCTTGTGGATAGGATCAGAAGCAGCGATGATCGCCGCATCATAATGATACAGATTACCAGGGCAGGCACAAAAATGATGACTCGCGCAAGGGAGTTACACGTGAAGTTCGTGGAGGACTCAATCAGCGGCTTAAGCGAGACCGAATCATCAGACCTTCTGGCATTGCTGGAGAAGCTTAAGTCTTCGCTAGGTGAAAAATCTGAATTAACACGCCAAACCCAGTGAATTCCTGGAATGAAAACGACGTAGTGTTTTATATATGGTTTTCATGTCTTAGAACTTGAACGCGTTTTCGCTTCTCATAATAACAGTGGTGCTGCTTTCGGCCATCCATATGCTGGCTCCTGATCACTGGCTCCCTGTAATACTGATATCTCGAAGGGAGAAATACACGCGCAGGAGAAGACTCGGTCTGTCGCTTATTCTTTCATCCATACATGCAGGCACTTCCATAGTGCTTGCAGTGGGAATAGTCTTCCTGAGTCTTCTGTTCCTGCACCAGTTCTCTGTATACCTCAAGGATGCAGGGATAGTGCTGATGTTTGCCGTTGGTGTTTACTTCATTCTTAATGGTGTAACCGAGAAACCGGACGAAGCCTCCTTTGTGAAGTACTCATTCATACTCGGTGTCAGTGCTTCCCCTGATCTCTCCCTTCTCCCGCTTCTCATAGAGGCACAGGCTTACCCTTTCAGCTACAGCGAGCTTATGATAGCAGTTTTTGCGTTTGTCTCTATCATAGTGCTGCTGATCAGTGTCATAGTGGCGGATTTCGGGATAGGAAGATCGCTACAGAAGCTTGAGCCCAGATACATGGATTACGTGATGGGAGCGATCCTGATTGGAATAGGTTCCTTCCTCTTTTTCTTCTGATCAGATAGCGTCAATATTCCTAAGTACGACATAAGCTGCACAAAGGTCCTCAATACCTATCCCCATGGACTTGAATATAGTTCTCTGTCCTGGGCTGTATTGTGACGGGTCCGAAACAAACTTGGCCATTTCGACCAGTCTGGGGTCATCCTTCCTCATTCCTGATCCAATTATTTCGCCAGATTCCACGAATGCCTGGTCCAGATGCTCGACAATGATTGAACTGCTCCCTCCAATTACGTCCGGACCCGCCTCGGAACGGTTGGGCAGGTTTCCGCCAGCGAGGTTTATATGGTAATGATCTGGAAGCATATCCGCCGTGAAAAGCGGTGTCCTGGATGTTGTTATTGTGGAAACCACGTCTGAGTGGCGCAGTGCTTCCTCTGGTTTGTCGACGCTGATTATGTCCACCCCCAGATCCCTGGAATACCTTTCCGCAAAGACCCTCGATCTTTCTCCGTGCCTTGAGTACACAAAAGCCCTGTCGATGTGGAAAGCGGTTGCCATTCCTGTCAGCTGGGTCTCTGCCTGGAACCCTGATCCAAAAATGCTGAAATTAACACTCCTCTGCTTCAGTAAAAGCGACGTTACCATCGCCGGGAGGGCTCCAGTACGCATCTGGCCAAGAATGTTTGCGTCCACAACGGCAAGAAGGTCAGGAGGATCTATGG
This sequence comes from bacterium, assembly GCA_027368075.1. Classification (GTDB taxonomy): domain Archaea; phylum Thermoplasmatota; class Thermoplasmata; order Thermoplasmatales; family Thermoplasmataceae; genus B-DKE. Next base: position 6,343 of record DAICSO010000038.1, on the reverse strand, counting down.
TGAAGACATTAACCACGGCCCTGAAACCATTCCTTGATGAGATATACGATTTGAGGCCAGCCAAATTGTATTTCGGAGCGCTGGCCGGCATTGTGTTTAGGATGTGCGTCCCAGCAATGATCCGGTTTCTCGGGCTGGAGAAGGCCGCTCCTTTCCCGTAGTCAGAAATGAAGTCCTTCAGTGCAGGAATGAGTTCTTTCATGCTCAGATTTTCCCTTACATCGTTTTCAGTAACATATAACATGCTCAAAGAATGCACATTGGTAAAAATAGATTTCTCAAGCCCGTAAGGCGCACCGGCAATCTCTCGCAATAAAACTCATTACAGGTGCTCGCGGATCGATATTCGCAAAGCAAGAGAACGCTAAAATAACAAGGCGTAATGACAAGATCATGAAGCCGTCAATAGAAACTGCCAGGCTTGAGGATTATGTCAGGGGGAACAACTCATATTACCTTTACAGGGAGGGTGAAAAGATCGAGCTGCACTTTTCACCGGAATTTCCGGAAGCAATTGCACACCTTCCAGAGGGGGAGCCGGTGGAGCACGTGATGTACGGCTACGAGAAGGGTGGGAGAATTTACTTCACATCCTTCACTACCAAGAGCAGCTTTGGTGAAACAACCACGGATCTTGACGGGGAGGACGATCCGGTGATGGAATGGCTGAAATATATCTGAAAGCCAGGTTTCAGTCAAGCAGTGCCCCTATGAGGATGGGCAGTATTACCGTTATGTCCCCGTAGAGATTCACGAATTCAGCATCTTCCCTTATCTTTCTCCAGGATATCGCTTCCTCGAGTTTTGCACCGGAGAGCGAACCATCGTATTCCTGTGCTGTTGTTATATAAACCGCTGAGTCCAGGCCACCGCGGAACTGGTTCCACCATATTGTGTGGTGCTTCGATATCCCACCCCCCAGCATAAGAGCTCCAGTTTTTTTTGCGTCGAAAACGACATCTGAAAGAAGATGTTCATCCTCGAGAAGGTTTATCTTGAAGTCCCTGTGCGTTTCATAAAAGGACCAGAACTGGGATCCGACCGATCCATCCGTCATCCCTGGCACAAAGACGGGTATGTTGTTCTTTGCGGCATTATAAAGGATTGATGATTCATCCTCAATTCGCAATCCTATGCGTTTGAGCAATTCAGTGCCGCTCCACTCCTTCTTCTCTTCATAGAGGTCGGCCAGCATTGCCTGTATCTTTTCCTCGATTAACTCACCATAGCTTTCATCCGGGACGAAAACATTCCCAAGTCGGTTAATGCCAAGATCCGCAAGTTTTCTATCGCTGAAATCAAATGTGCCGGAATAGTACCGCCCAAAGGTCCTGGCCACATCATGATCAAGTGTCCCTGTGGTCGTGATGATCACATCCACCATCCTTCGTTTCACCAGTTCGTTGATTATCCCCCTGGTTCCTGTGGAAATGATGTCAGCCGGGAAAGAAAGGAAAGTGGTGTTCTCCTCAGTGAACATTTTCTTGAGTATTGCAAATGCTGTGGAAATCTTCGCTGATGTAAATCCTCCCGATTCAGAAAACTGATCCATCAGTTCCTTCAGGGTTGAGTTTCTTGAAAGGTGCATGTCCCTTACAGGTTCCTTGAGCAGGTCTTTCTTGTCCATGCTTCATGATGGCATCTCAAATGATAATGTTATTTATGGAGCAGAAACATATCCATCGATGGACGTATTTGATGCCGCAGTCCTGTGGATTCATCTATTCTCGGCAATCATATTCATCGGTGGTTCGTTTTTCATCTGGCTTGTCCTCTGGCCAGCATCCTTTGATTTCAGCATAGACGAGAAGGAACGGACAAAGGTCATAGGCAAGGTTGCAAAGCGCTTCGCATGGTTCACTCACATAACCCTGATTGTGCTGATTATCACCGGTCTATATAATGTAACGTGGTACCTGCCCAATATCTCGGACCTATTCACAACCCCTCCGGGTGAGCTTCTGTTTATAAAGGCAGTGACCGTGCTGGCTATGGTGGTGATCATGTACGGAAACAACATATACCACGGAAAAAAGATTGTCAGGCTTGCATCTGAAGGAAAGCTCGATGAGGTGAAAAAGGTAAGGAAAATCACCCACAAAATTTCAGCGCTGACGCTTGCGCTTATGATATTAATAACAATTGAAGCCGTTGGGCTCCAATTTCTCGGATAAATTACCTGGCAGAAGCGGCTACTCTCTCTATCTCTTCTTTCTTGCTGACGGAGAATGAATTTGCGTCGTTCTTGGCTGCCAGCATTATTTCGTCCGCAAGACAATCCTCAATGGACTTCTTGTGCTTGAAAGAGGCGTTTGTAGCACCTATTGCTATGTTTCTGAGCGAGACATCAACCCTCCGTGATGGAGAGACATCTACTGCCTTTGGAACAGCAATACCACCGTATTTCAGCCTGGTTACTTCTTCCCTTGGAGCTGAGTTCTCGATCGCGTTGATAAGTATCTGTACAGGATTCTGCTTGGTTTTCTCAGCTATCTTCGCAAATGCCTCGGAGAGTACACGATAAGCGCTGTATTTCTTTCCGGTCCACTTCTCAGTGCGCATGAGCTTGTTGAGGAGGCGTTCCACAGTGTTCACGTTCCTCTTGCCGGCAAAGTAATTTGAAAATCTTCCTCCAGTGTGCAGGTTAAGGTTCGACGTCAGGTTTATGTATTTTGAGAGACCCTGGTCGTGTATCTGGATCTCGTTTATATCATACTGTCCAAGTAACTTAATCTCCATTATCTCACCGTCTTCTCCTTTCTTCCCTTCACCAGTTCGTGCAATGAAATGCCGTTGACCTTGACAACCTTGTATCTCACGCCCGGGATGTCTCCCTTGCTTCTTCCCATTCTTCCCCTGATGCCTTCCACCACTACCTCGTCGTGCTCATCAATGTAATTTATGGCACCATCGCCAGGGGCAAAGGCGGTGATCTGCCTGCCGTTCTTTATTAGCTGTAGTTTCACACATTTCCTTATGGCTGAATTGGGTTGTTTGGCCTCGATTCCAACTTTTTCAATCACGATCCCTTTTGCTGAGGGTGCTCCCTCCAGCGGATCGCTCTTTTTCTTCAGCTGTAAGACTCTTCTCTTGTAGTCCCTGTCAGACCACCTGTATTTGTTTCTTTGCGAAACAAGCTTTGATCCTGCATTCTCTCCATTTGCCAATGTATCACCTTGATTGTTAGGTTAAATTTAAAGTAACTTCCGAATAAGGAGATTATATTTAACCTATTCCGTGGCAATCGCCTGCTGGTTTGACTCTATCCAGCGGCTACGTTCTTCTGGTAACTATTTTTATGACGTCACTGTCTTTGAGCTGGTGCTCCTTTGATACCACCATTCTCGTTCTTCCATTTATGGCGCGTATGAACCCCTCACCAATTTCAGTATGGACACTGAATGCAAGATCCAGAGCGTTGGATCCGTCACGCATCAGGAATGCATCCGGCAGGATATTCCCTTCCCTGTCGCACCATTTCCCCTCATCATAAACGGGAAATACCACTATGTAGTGCAGAAGACCATAGACAATTCCGGAAGTGACCTTCCCTATTCTCGACGTGTGTGGATTGTTGAAAAATGCATTGATTCTTGCAATAGCGTCCTTCTGCGCATCCTTCAACCCCGGCTTTGCCTCCAGTGGCATATCCGGTGAAGATATTATGCCGGAGGCAAGGGCCCTTGCTATGGCCATCTCAAAGAGTCCGGAAACTAGGAAATTATTCTCAGTTATTCCTGAAAGTCTTTCGATTTCTGCTGGTGAAAGGTCATCAGTCTTGTTTCCCAGATGCACAATGGGCTTGACATAGCGGAAAATGGCAGAAGCAAAGGACACGAAGTCTTCATCCTTCCAGATGGACAGCCTTGCCGGAAAAACCTCCTTGATAAGTATGGTCTCGATATCGCGCTCTTTAAGGCCGAAGGCGCCAACTTTTGGCATAAGCTTAGCCTCAATGCGATCGCTTGTACTGTCCGCCTTCCTTGCAAATTTCTCCCAGTCCCTTGAAAGTCTGGATGCAATCCAGTTTACAAGTTCTTCCTTGATAAAGGCTATTTCCTCCGATGGATCGATATGTTCTGTTGACGGATTCCCGTCAGCTGTTGTCTTTCCTGAAGCATCATAGACATGGAGTATGGCGTCCACGTCCCGGATATTGTCCAGGAATTCGTTTCCCATGCCCTTTCCCTCGCTTGCTCCTGGAATCAACCCGGGGACGTCTATTATTTCCACAGGTATCATGCGGGTCCCGTTTACGCAGGTGCCCTCCTTCGGGTTGCATTTCTGGCCCAACTCAGTTTCGGGGCACGGGTGTTCAATGAATGTTATCCCAAGATTTGGCTTGATAGTGGTAAATGGATAATTTCCTATTTCGGCTGGAGTCTTGGTTATCGCAGAGAAAATTGTGGATTTGCCTACATTAGGTTTTCCAACAAGGCCTATTTTTATTCTTTTCATCGCTCTGCATCAGTGGAGGTTTATGGCAACTTTCCTGAGATCATATCCCTTGGGGCAGTCAACCTTTCCATCAATCTTCTCAACAATTGCCTTAGTACCCTCCCTCATATGTATAAGATTGCATGTCTCAATGTTTGGGCAGGCGTAGTTGTCGCAGTTGATTGAGGACATGGTAATGGTGGATCCTTCCTGAAGTTTTTTTCCGTGTTGAATGTGCGCATAGTTCTGCACATCTTCCACCTCGATGGTGGAAACCTTGTCCCCGTTGAAAACAAAACACGGGTTTATCTTGTCCCTGACCTTGGTTATCCGGTATTTCCTTCCCGGTTCCAGGTTGAAGCAAACATTCTTGATCCTGCACTCCGCACAGCCAACCAGTGGCGTGACGAAAGTGAATTCCAGACCTTCCTTTGCAAGGTCGACTCCAATGAGTGATATCTTAGCCATTTTTCTCACCTTTTTTTAAATTATCCCTGTGATCTCCAGGGTCCTTTCCGCAGCATCGTAGCTCAAGTCGCTTTCTCCAAGAATAGTATATCTCTCCTTACGCATGCTGTGTGCTGTCATGAGGGATTTTATTGTGGTTGATCTTGAAATGCCATATGATTTGGAAGTAAGGCTTATGCCTATCTTTTCATAAGTCTTTATGAGTTTTTTCCATTCTCCTCCGTGCAGGTACATGGCCAGGATAGAACCCATTGCCACCTGTTCACCATGAATGGAACTTCCTGCGCCGTACAGTTCAAGCGCATGTGCGAACATATGCTCGCTGCCGCTTGCAGGCCTTGAGGAGGAGGCTATGGCCATGGCCGTTCCGGAAGCAAGTATCTGTTTTGTGACAAGCCATACAGATTCTTCCACGCCAGGCAGGATCATGTGTGCTTTCTCTATGAGCTCCTTCGATGCGTATTCGGAGATGGCCGCAGCACTGGAGCTGAATTCCTCTCCCCTCAGCCTGTTGGCCAGCTGCCAGTCTAGGAGAGCAGTTATATTGGATATCACGTCGGCAGCCCCCGCGGCGAGAAACTTGAATGGCGCCTTTACCATCACACACGTATCAGCAATTATGGCAACAGGCATTACAGCCTCTACGGATGCAACCGATCCGTTGCCTTTTATGGAAGCCCTCGGAGAAGCTATCCCGTCATGGCTGGCTGAAGTGGGTACGCTTATCAGTGGGATGTCAAAATCAAAGGCAGACTTCTTCGCGAGATCTATTTTCGTTCCGCCGCCTATCCCGACAACCACACCTGCCTTTGTCTCAGCTATAAATGATTTCACCTTTTCGAGGTTTTCCATGTTTGCCTCTCCTGTCCTCAAGGTGAAAACTTCGAGTTTTGAATCATGAATGATTTCCTCGGCTCTTCTTCCGGCCAGTTCGTAGGTATTGTTTCCGGTGATAATTGCAATGGAACCCGCACGGAGGTTCTTCCTGATTACACCCGTGATGTTCTCTATCGCATTATGCCCCACAAAGATGTCTCGTGGGAAATGCATAGTCCTTATCTTTTCGAATTCCATTGCACATATCATAATAATGAGAGATATAAACCTTAACCAGCTATCCGCTCCTTATTGAATACCGGAATTTATCTGAGATGCAATCCCGTTGCCATGTCCTTGTTTGCGGAGTGGGCAAATTCATCTCTGGAAACCGCTATCGCGCCAACTGCGATAGATCCGAACCTTGAAATCTCCTCGTCCATTATCTTCTGCAATGGTTTCTCACCTATCCTGGAATAAATGCCGAAGCATAGGTGTCTCCTTATGATCTCCTCCCCTATGCCTGTTGCTACTACGGCACCGTTATCTCCCGCGAAGATACCAGATCCCGGTATTGGGCAATCTCCAACCCTGCCTCGCATCATTGGAGAAGATCCCCCGG
>DAICSO010000037.1:0-12619 GCA_027368075.1 bacterium | reverse complement strand
GTACGTGCAGAATTACTGGTATTCGACAAGAAACGGCAGGATAAACAAGGAGGTTGTGATGTTCATTTCCCAGGCTGGCGTATGAAGATCAAGGGAGGCGGGACAGTAAGGTTCAGGACAGACACGCTTTCAAATCCTTTCTGCCTGAACCCATTTGTAATCATACCAGAAGATGAAAAATAACTGGCAGCTAATCTTTTTTAATGGAATCATAGGGGACCGTGTACTTCCTTCTGGAAGAGAAGGGTTTGAAGCTTTTTCCATTTCCCCTGTAAAACTTGGAGAAAAATTCAACGAAAAGCAACCTTGCTCCCTGTATGCCTGGTTCGAAGACAGCTATTGCCAGGTTGAATATCTGCCCGACAATAAGAACTATAACTGCCACAACTGCAAATACCGGAGACTTGGCCATCCCCTTTTCGAATATCAGGTCAATGACCGATGCAAGGATCACGGAGGCAAGCAGTATGCCTATAATCCTCAGGTATGACAGAACGTGGCTGATTATAGAGGGTATCTCCATAAGTCCCTGGGTCTTTTCCGTTGCTGCTACCATTACAATGCCGGCGATCAGCAGTGCGATGGCTACCGTTGACTCGCTCAGCGGGTTCGAGAGGCTGAGACTGCGGTATATCATCAGCAACCCGATCAGCGTGATTCCCCAGGCCAGGAAGAGCCATCCAATCTTTCCAATGGCCCCCTTGTTGTGCCCGTGCGCATGTTCATTTATAATGCCCAGTATGAGGCCGAAGGAGACCATAGCTATGCCTACAAAGCCTGAAAACAGAAGGAGCTTTCCTATATTCTTTATGGGGTCGTATAACGTGAATGGCAGGATATGGAATCCGAAGAATGCGTTGAAGACTATCCCAGTTGCTATGGCTACTATGGAACCAGGTATCAGGGCGCGAGCCACCACTTTGAGAGACGCAGGCTTCATGATCATCAGGACAAACCCGGAAAGGGCGCGTGGTATCCTGCTCCTTGAAACGGGGTGATCCAGGCGGTGAATGATCCAGAGTGACATAAGCAGTATAATTATGCCATATCCCCAGTCTCCGACCATCAACCCGAAAAAGAATGGAAATACAATTGCAAATATGACTGTCGGATCATACTCCGTCCCCTGCGGGAGAGAATAGAACTTAATGAAGAACTCAAACAGCCTTGTATGTTTCGGATTATCCAGCAGCGTCGGCGGTTCTTCCTTTGTCTCTACCCGGGACAGGATATACATCCCGTCAGAAACCTCGTTCACGGTCCTGTCCAGTTCATCCAGCCTTGAGGCCGGAACCCATCCTTCGATGGTAAACACGTCCCTGTTTTCGAGCAGGTGGTTTGCAAAGTCCGCTTTCCTTGTTTCAATTTCAAGCGCTTCCCTGAGCTGCAGGATGCTCTGGTAATATTTTTCAGAAAGTTCCTTCAGTGAATGGTTTATATCTTCCAGGGAGACAAGTTTCTCCTTCATTTTCTCATTTAGTATGCGATAATACTCCACTGGTTTGCCTGACACCTCAGGAATGTGTGAAAGATGAATGGAAAGTTCATTTGCAGCCTTTGCAAGTTCCTGTACAGAATGGGGCGGCACTGAAATGATACGGTATCCGTCACTAACCGTTACTATTATGCTTCCCGGAATTTTTCCTGATATGGCTCCCGCTTGTTCATCGCCCATTTCAGAGGCGAGGTAGGACTGTATCACCGGATTGTTGAATATGGACATGTCGTAGTCAATATCCCTGATAACTTCCACGACCGACATGCGGTTCTCTATATCCCTCAGGTCTGCCCTGACAGCCTCCTCGGAATTCTTCAGCATCCTGATTTCATCATCGATCCTTATTTCCTTTGCCCTTGCTATCATCTCGGCTGTGGAGGAGAAACTTGCTTTTCCTGCAGGTTGAATAAAGGGGAGAGCGGCTTCGAACCCTCTCATTCTCTGAAGCTGGTCGCTTATCTCACTACCAGCGCTGTCCTGTGGCGAAGCTGACAGGTAAGCCGAAAAATCCTGGCTCACCGGCTCCATCTGCATTGCCTCTGCGTTGTGAAGCGCGGAAATTATCTGCTTTTTCCTGCTGTTCGCAGCTAATATGCGTATTCTGACCATGCGCTCCGGTTTCAGGACCATATCCTTATCCTTCCAGGTATTTCATTATCTCTTCGATGAGTACCTTTTTAATTGATTCATTGGTAAGATCCAGCTTCATCGCATCCGCCTTCTTCCTTGCTTCATCCAGTATGCGCTTTGCCTTTTCCCTGGAATCCGCTTCCGAACTCTGCATTGCTTCGTTGTACAGTCTCTGGAGTTCCTCGGTTTTGTGCTTGAGCTCATCCTCCAGTTTTGAACGTAACTCAGCCAGTTGTCTCTCCTGTTCTGCTGCCAGGTTCCGGATATCGCTTTCCGCGCTGTCTTCTGTTTCTTTTATCTCTTTCAGGTATTCCAGATCATTATTCAACGCCAGTCACCTCCATCAGTTCACCACAAGAAGCCATACTATCGCAACAGAGACAAGACCACCAGCAAGAGTGATTGCCCTGATCCCAGCCCTGACACGCCTGAATCTTCTCAGGGCATCCCTTGACTCATCGGTTATCAAACCGTAGTCCGGTTTCCTGATGAACTTCTCGTAGGTCTTCATTGTGTTTTCCCTTCCGAATTCTCCATTTTTTTCTTGATTATCTTCAACGTAGTGAAAGTGTCCCTCTCTATCTCACTCAGCCTCATCTTTATGTATTTCGCAGACTCCTTTAGTCCCGGTATCAGGATATTCTCAATGGCATTGGATCTCCTCTTGGTCTTATCTATCTCATAAAGCAGTTTCCTCATCGAGTTTTCCTTTTCGGCAATTTCTATTATGAGCCTGAATATCTTCTCAAATCTTGTTATGGAATCATTTATTGCTGTCGGTACGGCAACTGCCCGATACCTGTCCGTGAGGACACTCTTGGAATAATTAATGCCAACTTCCGGGACCTTGACCCCCATCACGTTCTTGGTAGATATGTTGACGGTTGAATCCGCGGACATATTTGCCACGCGTTCAACATTCATTGTGCCATCAAGTATTTCTGCAATCTTGAATGAATCTATGGCATCCTCAACGTCCTTCCGCAGGTTCTCCCTCATGCCTCTTATCTCGCGCGCAATGGTGAAGAATTCCATGACGAGCGCTGATCTTTTCATCTTCAGGAGATCGAGTCCTCTGGCTGCCAGCTTGATTCTCCGGTTCGTCTTTATCAGTTCAATTCTTGTCGGCCTTACATCAAGAGACTGCATCTTTCTCCTCTTGCCACTTTCCGTACTTGGTCAGGTATTCCTTCTTCAGTCTTTTCATGTCAGAAACAGGAAGCTGCGAGAGTATTTCCCAGCCAAGGTCAAGTGTTTTTTCTATGCTACGGTCCTCCATTCTCCCCTGGTTTACAAATTTCCTTTCAAATTCGTCCGCGAACTTAAGATATAACTTATCGCTGGTTCCAAGGGCTTCCTCTCCGACTATGGCGCTGAGTGATCTCAGATCCTTTCCGTTGGCATATGCCGAGTAAAGCTGGTCTGCAACGCCGCGGTGATCCTCTCTTGTTCTGCCCTTTCCTATTCCCTGGTTCATCAGCCTGGAGAGTGACGGAAGAACATCTATTGGGGGGTAGACTCCCTTTCTCTGGAGATCCCTGGACAGAACTATCTGTCCCTCAGTAATGTAACCGGTCAGGTCCGGGATGGGGTTTGTTATGTCATCTCCAGGCATTGTCAGGATCGGGATCTGTGTGATTGATCCATTCTTGGACCGTATTTTGCCGGCTCTTTCATATATGGTGCTCAGGTCGGTGTACATGTATCCTGGAAAACCACGTCTGCCGGGCACTTCCTCCCTGGCAGATGATATTTCCCTGAGCGCTTCGCAGTAGTTCGTCATATCGGAAAGTATGACCAGTATGTGCATGCCTTTCTCATATGCGAGGTATTCGGCAGTCGAAAGGGCCATTCTTGGAAGTATGATCCTCTCCATGGACGGATCGGATGACAGGTTCATGAACAGCACAGATCTGGAGATTGCGCCCGTGCTCCTGAACTCGTTAACAAAGAAGTTTGCCTCCTCGCTTGTAATTCCCATCGCACCAAATATCACGGCAAAGTTCTCGTCCTTTCCGAGAACCTTTGCCTGTCTTGCTATCTGTGCCGCTATGAGATTGTGCGGCAGCCCTGAACCGGAAAAAATCGGGAGTTTCTGTCCCCTTACCAGCGTGTTCATCCCGTCTATGGTTGAGATTCCGGTCTCGATAAATTCAGACGGTTCTTCCCTGGATACCGGGTTTATGGCATTTCCAACTATCTCAATTCTCTCCTTGCTGAGGATCGGAGGTCCCTGGTCGATTGGCTGAGCCAGCCCGTTGAATATCCTTCCCAGCATGTCGTCAGAAACTGAAACGGTTGCGGTCCTTCCCAGAAATTTCACGCTTGTCCTCTTGACATCAAGTCCTGCGGTCTGGCCGAATATCTGTACTATCGCGAGCCCGGATCGCGTGTCGAGCACCTGCCCCGTTCTGGTTTCACCGTTTGGCATGGTTATCTCCACCAGCTCATTGTATGCCGCATTGGGAACCTGTTCAACGAAAAGTAGCGGACCACTGATCTCTGATATTGATTTATAGTTAAGCTCCGGCATTTCAGTGCCCTCCCTTGAGTCCGGTTATCTGTTGCTCCATCTCTGCCATCAACCCCTCATAGTAATTCCTGAAATCATCTTCCCTGACCTCTTTCATCCTTGATATTTTTTCCCTGGAAGCTATGCCCTGAAGCATTGACATTGTTACGCCCCTGTCAAGTGCATCGCTCTGCAGCTTTCCCATCTTTATAATTGAACTGAGCATCATGAACTGCTTGTTAAGGGAGCAGTAGGTATCGATGTCGTCAAATGCGCTCTGCTGCAGGAAATCCTCCCTTATCATCTTCGCGATGTCAAGGACCGATTTTTCCTTCTCCGGCAGGGCGTCATAACCGACCAGTTGCACAACCTCCTGCAACTCAGCCTCCTTCTGCAGTATGCCCATGGTTGAGGAATATATGTTTTCCCATTCCCCGGAAACGTTAGCATTGTACCACGGGGCAAGATCCCTCTGGTACAGGGAATAACTGTTCAGCCAGTTTATGGATGGAAAATGCCTCCTTGATGCAAGTGAAGCATCAAGCGCCCAGAAAACCCTTGTAACTCTCAAGGTGTTCTGCGAAACCGGTTCGGATGTGTCACCACCGGGCGGTGAAACAGCACCGACTATGGTAATGGAACCCCGCCTTGTGGAACTGGATACAACTTCAGCGTTGCCTGATCTTTCATAAAATTCAGAGAGTCGCCTACCGAGATATGCAGGATAACCCTCTTCCCCGGGCATTTCCTCCAGTCTTCCAGATATCTCCCTCAGGGCTTCCGCCCACCTCGAAGTGCTGTCTGCCATCAGTGCCACATCGTATCCCATGTCCCTGTAGTATTCTGCTATGGTTATGCCTGTGTAAATGCTGGCCTCCCTGGCTGCTACCGGCATGTTGGAGGTATTGGCAATGAGCACAGTCCTCTGCATGAGAGGCTTGCCGCTTTTCGGGTCCTGCAGTTCGGGGAAGGTGGTGAGTATCTCTGTCATCTCATTTCCCCTCTCACCGCAGCCCACGTAAACAACTATGTCACTGTCAGCCCATTTCGAGAGCTGGTGCTGGACAACTGTCTTGCCCGATCCAAATGGTCCCGGAACAGCGACTGTGCCACCCTTTGCCACTGGAAACAGGGAGTCTATGACTCTCTGTCCGGTTATAAGTGGAACATCTGGAGGCAATTTTCGGCTAACAGATCTGGATACTCTCACCGGCCAGTCCTGGGAAAGGTGAATCTCCGTCTTCCCGCCATCAGACTCGATTACAGCTACGGTCTGGTTGACGTTGAATTTTCCTGATTTTATTCCGGTTAGCTTACCGGCCACTCCAAATGGAACCATGATGCTATGCCTGATCAGATCGGTCTCCTGCACATATCCTATGAAATCACCCTCGGAAACCCTGGAACCGTTCTCTGAAGTTGCAACAAAGTCCCATAGTTTTTTCTCATCTATTGCTGGGGCAGTAAGGCCTCTCGCAATGAAGTCACCGCTTTCCTGTCTCAGCAGGTTCAGGGGTCTCTGTATGCCGTCATATATCGACGTGAGAAGACCTGGGCCAAGCCTGACGGACAGCGGTCTTTCTGTGTTTTCGACGGCTTCATCCGGCCTGATTCCGCTTGTGTCTTCATAGACCTGGATTGTAGACCGGTTTCCCCTTATCCTGATGATCTCTCCTACCAGTCCCATCTTTCCGACCCTGACCACATCATACATCTTCGCGTTATTTACGTCCTCAGCAATGACAACAGGGCCCGAAACCCTTACGATCCTGCCTGTATTGTTATCCATTTATATCTACTCCTAAGACCCTCTTTGCCAGGGCTTCAACCGATTCCTCCCTCGCCTGTCCCGGTACCGGGATGAAAACCACAAGAGGTTTTGTTGTAGTCTCAATGTAGTCGAGGGTTTTTCTGTCCATGTACTGTTTCAACCTCTCGGAAACCATTATCAGCGAATACTTTCCGGATCCAAGTAGTTCAAGGAACTTATTGGCCCCCTCCATTCCCTGGCCAATGAATGAATTGTCAAGGCCGATGAGCCTGAATCCGAGCGCTACCTCCCTCTCTCCAATGACAGCGATACTCCCCGGTTCTCCCTTAAGCGCGTTAATGCTCATCGTGCTCATCCCACCGTCATGATTTCCCTTATCCTGTCTGTCTTAAGCGAATACGCCTTTCCCATTACAATGGCCCTGAGATTCTCCCTCTCCTTTTCCGCAGAAAATATAAACGAGAATATAGATCCCAGTGACATTGCCTGCATCCTCAATACAGGCATGTATTTCCTGTAGTTAACCTTCTTCAGATATGTGTCGAAGCTGTTCAGAGACTCATTATCCTGGTATGCAGCAAGAGGTTCATCGAGGTCATAGAATGGCTTCATCTTCGTTGCCATTTCATCTACTGAGGCGCTGTCGAAGAATTCACTGAATTTATCGGGCGGTATAAAACCACCATTGATGATGTCTGATTTCACTATGTCAAATTTTATGTCAAGCATCCTGGCCTTCAGCGCTAGCATGATGTTCCTTCTGTCAATTTCACCTGCAAAGTACCTGAATAGTGGCCCCTCATCGCCATTGACAAATTTCATCTGCGCAAAGAGCCTGGAGTAGTAGTAGTCATCCAGTGCTGAAAACAGGGGAGAAACCTCTCCGCTCCCTTCGTTGTCACCGATGAATTGCAGCAAGTATGTACCGTATCCAAACTTTACCAGATAATTGATTATCTCCCTTACTGTTCCGAGGGACATTATATTCAGAAAATCCTCGTGTGTAAGGTTTCCGCTGAACAGCCCCAGAGGGATGTCCCTGAAGCTCATAAGGAACGTCTCATTTTCCTTCAGTTTATAATCAAGCATTTTGCTGGAAATGACAGACTTTATATTTTCAATATCCCATTTAGAGAAATAGGCTTTCAGCAACTCTATTGCCATCGGGGGAGGTGTGGACAGCGCCAACCTGTTTTTTTTTAGCATGTGCCTGTTGATGGCCATTTCGAGGAGATCAGGATTTCGGTACGATGATGAGAGAGCATCAATATCCTCCTTATAGCTGGTCGAGGAAAGTGCCTGTGTCAGGTCGTCCAGGTTTTCCATCTCAAGCGCTTTAAAATAAAAGTCCTGTGGGAGGAAGTCGACCATGTTGACCTTGACCTTGCCATAACTTCCTGAATATCCAGAATTAATGAAAATCACCTTATCCGGTTATATATTTCCTGCATCAGGTTTTCCCTGATATCTTTGAATAGTGCTGTCATCGTTAAATCCAGTTCTACCCTACCGTCACCGCTTCTGGCGATAATGCCGCCAACCCCGTCCAGTTTGCTCTCCAAAATTTTTATGCTTCCTGTACCTCTTATTCCTGAGGCATCCTCTTGTCTCACTAGAATCGTGCAGTTATCCCCAAACATTCTTCTGGCGTCCTTGACCATCTGATTCATGATGTCGTGATATTCAGGAGATTTCCTCAGATCCTTCAGCTGTTCCATCATCATGTCGAGCCCTTTGTCCAGAAGTTCCCCGATCCTTGAGTTCACGATCTGCCTTGCTTCAAGTGTCGCGCTGTCGACAGTTTTTTTAACAAGCGCTCGGGTATCATCGTCGATCTTCTTTTTGTACGCCAGATCGAGTTCGGATTTCTGTTTCTCCGCCCTTGAATTGAATGCCACCAGTTCTGCCCTGAATTTAGCCTTGAGGCTCTCAATCTCAGAATCCCTGCGTGCGATGATGCTTTCCCTGATCTGTTCAATAGGCATATGTATCGTCTAAAGGATGCCCAGAAGCAGTATTATTCCAAAAGCTACTCCTATGATCCACAATGTTTCCGGAATAATAAAGAAGAAAAGCACCTGTCCGAACTTCTCAGGTTTTTCCGCAATAATTCCCATTCCGGCAGCTCCTATCCCCTGCTGAGCCATTCCCGTTCCTATAAGGCCGCCGGCTATGGAGATCGAAGCTGCTATTGCCAGATACGCATCAATTGTCGTTAATACCATGGATATACCGTAGGATCATAGGTGAAGGTTATTTAAAACTGATTGTGGGCGTAATTTCAGAAATACAATATTATCCGATATGCGTGGAGCAGGTGGCGATTTTCGTAATCGATATCGGTTGTTTCAGTTCAATCCTCTGGTAACTGCCCGGTAGCTGACTATCTTGCTTATGCCCTTTGGATCATCAATGTGTATCGTTATTCTGGGGCCTTTACCGTCGAGGACAGAATTGATTGTTTCCATGATCTCGCTGAATCTTTCCTCATCGTCTGCACTGTCAGATATGAATATCATCTGGTCCCTGATGGCCATCAGCAGGCCCTCTACAGTTGTAATATCTCCGTTTGATGCCGCACCAGGCTCTATCTCAACCCCTATTTCCGGTATCGATACCTTAGCTCCAGGTGATCTGTACACAACAACATTCAGGTCAATTCCGTCCAGTATCTCAAGGGAGGTCTCTATGGGGGCAAGGCCCTCAGTTCTCTGTATGGACGTATTCTTGTAGAAGCAGTTCTTGCACATCTGTGTCTGGATGAGTATCTCACCTTCATACGGAATTTCTGTTGCATAAAATATGAGGAATAGGTGTGCACCGCATACTGGACAGGGCATGTCAGTCTCTATTTCCCTGGGTGGCTCCTGTTCCTCCATCTCACTCACCGTAGGCACTAAACCATGACCTCAGCGGCTCCGTTACAAAATATCTGGCTTTCCTGAGTGCACCAACATTTTCCGACGAAGTCAGGAACATTGTCATCTTCATGTCCCTGATTATTTCATCAATCTGGATTTTAAGGGCATCGAAGGATTTGTCCGCAGTGCTCAGGAAATTCCGGGCAAATCCCCCCATGGTCGCACCTATCATTACAGACTTGGCTAGATCCAGCCCATTTCTCAGGCCCCCGCTGCCAATCACAGGCAGACCGACATCACAGTACCTGATTGATGCAGGTGACGGTATTCCCCAGTTCCAGAACGTCTTACCTGAATGCATCTTTTCGGAATCGCTTGCCTTCACTGCCCGGTAGTACTCAATCGCAGCGAATGATGTTCCTCCTAACCCGCCCACATCAATTGCCCGGACTCCCGCGTCCTTAAGTTCCAGTGCAGCTTCACGTGAAAACCCGTTACCAGTTTCCTTTGCTATTATCGGGTAGCTTGACGCTATGTCTTTCAGCCTCTTCATTACGCCCCTGGCGTTCCTGTCCCCCTCAGGCTGGACCATTTCCTGTAGAAAATTGAAGTGTACGATGAGGAAATCAGCATTTATCAGGCTGAAGCAATACTCAATGTCGGAATCGGAGAATGCGGGCTTTTTCTGTCCTATAAGCTGTGGTGCTCCTATATTGGCTATTTTGAAAGGGATATTGTATCCGTTTATGACAGAATATGTGTCTGCAAGTTCCTTCTTCTCCACCGCGGCGCGCATGCTTCCGACGCCCATCCCAATGCCGAAGTGTTCTGCGGCAGCTGCGAGATTTCCATTTATCCTCTTCGCAAGGTCAGTTCCACCTGTCATGGACGAAATCAGGAAAGGATACCTCGATGTTCTTCCAAGAAAGTTTACGCTTGTGTCTATCTGATCAAAATCAACCTCCGGGATAGCCTGGTGAATTATCTTAACGTCATCCCAGTAATTGTATTCTGAAGAAACAGCTTCTTTCTCGGCAATCCTTATATGTTCCTCTTTGCGGTTCTCTATCATTTGATCACGGTCCCTATCAGGTCGGGAGAATCGAGCATTCGCAACCTCTCCGGCTTTAATCCGTTAATAAGATAAACAGATTTTGCATATTTCCTGACTTTCTTCATGATTTCCAGCTTTCTTGCTATTCCGCCTGTTACGTCTATGGCCGTTGGCTGGAAGGTGGCATCCTCGTCCAGTCTGGAGAGAAGCTTTGCATCACTGTATAATTTCGGATTCCTGTTGAATATACCGTCAACGTCGCTCAGGAAAATGACCCTTTCGGGCATGAATATTCTGGCTAAGTCGTACACCAGGGTGTCTCCAGAGTATATGCCGTACTCTGTATCGCTCTTCACGTAAACGTCTCCGAAGGTCACCGGCATGAATCCACTCTCAAAGTATTTCCTGAATGCGGAATATGATCTGGTTCTACCGAATATGAAAGCGGCAGGAGGGAGGGAGATAAATCTGTAATCATGGGAGATCAGTATTTCAGATACTTCTCCATTAAGCCTGAGCATATCACAGTGTATAAGTGAAAAACCTTTGCGGCTCCTTTCATTGATAGGCCCCGGGATGCCATACTCTCTTGCCTTGATGTGCCCGTATGACCCTCCTCCATGGACCAGCACCAGATCGTCTCCCAGGGAAGAGAGCATGGAGACTGCTTTCTCAGTGTCCTGCTTCATGAACCGGCGGTATTCAGTCTTGTCAGTTATGATCGATCCTCCAAGTTTCACTATGGTAGTCATGCAGATGTTACAATCAGAAGCGAAATCAATTACTTAAATACAGAGTTCAGTTTCCGGACTTTCCGCTGTTCTGCCTGATCGCATTGAGGGCATTTATCGCCTCGACCGCATGGCTCCTGGCATTCATCTGGGAGTTGTAGACGTGCCGGATAATCCCCCCTTCATCTATAACAAAGGTTATTCTTGGAGGCAGTATCGCTCCGGTTGCACCATACAGTTTCCTGATCGCCTTGTCAGGGTCAGATAAAAGCGTGAAGGGCAGGTTTCTTCTCTCCTTGAATCTTTTATGGGATTCCAGGGAATCAGAACTCACTCCGTATACAGTCGCGCCGAGGCCTTTTATATCATCCCACCTGTCCCTGAATGTGCATGCCTCTGCCGTGCAGCCAGGCGTCTCATCCTTCGGATAAAAATATAGTACCACCGCCCCATTCTTAAGTGCACCAGAAAGAGTAACAGAAGACCCGGAGTCTGACATTGCAGTGAAATCAGGCGCTTTTTCCCCAACCTTTAGAGCCATGTCATGTCCATGGGAACCTACATTTTAATCCTTGCGTATCATTCGGAGAAATTAAGGCCGAAAGCAGGAGAGTTGCTGGGGAGTCCCCTGGGTCATCGCATGATCCTGGCCAACAGTAACATGGATCTGTACCCTCCATCCACTCGGAAAGAGTCCCGTTCAAAACCTTCTATGCTGAAACCGTTCCTGAGGAGCACCTTCATGGAGGCGGGGTTGTTTTCCATCACCTTTGTGTACAGCCGCCCAATGTTGAGGGTTTTCCTGGAAAACTCGCACACAAGCTTCAGTGCCCCTGAAGCAACTCCCTTTGACCTGAACTCCTTGCCGACCCAGTATCCGACGTGTGCCTTGCCGTCGTAATAATCAATGTCCTTCAGCCCGATTACTCCGGCAGGCTTTTCGTCGAGGAATATTATGAAGTCTATTGCAAACTCATGTTTTCCCTCTTCCCTGTTCATGCTGAAGAAATAAAGTGCATCCTCTGTTGTGTATGGATGTGGAAATCCATGACCTCCGATGAATTCCGCTATGGTTGAATCGTTGGCGAGCCGCGCGATCTCAGGGGCATATTTGCTGTCAAGATCATTGGAGATCGAAATCGGCCCGTCTCTCATCAGGATACCTCTCATCAGGATACCTCCAAGGATACCCACCTCTTGAGGGGTGGGAGGAATTGGATGTTAAACTTCAAACCCTTACCATATCTTCTTAGCTTTACTTTCTTTACATTTACATTCATCTTTTTTCCCTCTTTTTTTATGATTACACTTTTCCCAATAGCATGTGTACCTACCACTTTCCATTCCTCTTCTTGAAAAAGAACTGTGTCTCCTGGCTGCAACGGATACCTTCTCCTTCGTATCGAAGGCCTGAATCCTTTCCTGTTCAACTGCAATGCACGATCACAGTTGCTACGGACTTGTGGAGCATCCGCAGGTGTGTATGTATCTCTCCGAACTAACTTCTGAGTCTCTTTCGTTGCCAGCAGATAGCCAAATGCTGTAGCTTCGTATTCAAGTCC
>DAICSO010000036.1:0-12624 GCA_027368075.1 bacterium | reverse complement strand
GGTCTTTAAGGCAGGTCTTCCGAACTTTACTCCTTTGTTCAGAGCCTGCTCCCTGCCTGCCTTGGTCCGGGAATTGATCATGTTCCTCTCAAATTCCGCAAATGCGCCCAGAATTTGCAGCAGGAGCCGTCCATTTGGAGTGGTGGTATCTATTCCAGAGTCGTTGACGCTAACGAATCCTATACCGTTCTGGTCAAGGTATTCAAGCGTTTTCAGTAGGTCGGATAGAGAACGGGCAAACCTATCAATCTTCGATACAATAACGATCTGTGGCTTCTTATCAAGAGATTTGAGCATTCTTTCAAACTCTGGTCTCTGAGTGTTGTTCCTAGAAGATTGAGGGTGTTTAGGATGCCAATCACTCTGGCGTCCCAGATGTCGGGAAAAGTGTAATAGAATAGAATATGCTATGGAATCCTTCTACAAAATAGTTAGCCCAGATTTCATTCTTAGGGAGCTCTTTCGGGATATCCTATGTGCTCACCAAAGTATCACATTCAATTTTGGCCACATCTTTATCCATCTTTCCACTTTTTGAAGGTAAATATCCTTAGTTATCTGCTTCTTGTTGGGTCTGACTACCAATTCAAATAAATCTTCCAACCCAAATGGAGCACGCACAACAAAATTTCCGGACTCGCTGCACCTGACTCCAATGCTCGTTGCTGTTGTAGGCCAGTTAGAAATCGCGTCTTCAGCAGAATTATACGGTTCGATATTAAAGCCAAAATGGTCTCGATACCACATGTGAACTCTTGCCTCGTTCACCACATCGATTGATGCGTTCAGGTGTTTTAGGGCATTTTTTACAGATTTTACCACGCGATCTTCAGCTTCGTAGGAGAGGTCTGAGGCGTCAAAGTACACTATATCGTAGTCCTTGATACCAAAGCTTGGGTCGAAGCCGTGGGCTTGGTTCCAAACGGTCTGAGCGATGCATCCAGCTCCAAGGTACCAGTTTGGAATGCGCAATGAGGGGGTAATTTTGAGGATTTCCTCAATTATTGGGTTTTTCATTATTGATACATTTAACATTTGGACTTGCACATTATTCATATTCTGTCTTAAGAAAATGAAGTTATTTAAAGCTAAATATCTATCTTTCAGTTGATGACTAAAACGGCATTTTCATTATAGCCTTTACGTTTGGCAAAACTGCCTGAAATTCATATCCCTCGCCGAGGAGCTTCTCTATCTCGTTCATGGGAACAAGTCTCTGCTTCAAGCCGTTGCTTGCCATCGCGCATGCAACCTTGTCCCTTAGGATCTTCTGGAAATCCTCACTACCCATGTCTGCAATGTTCATTTTATCGATTTCATCCTGCCTGTATCTCACCGTTGAAAGAGGCTGCTGCTGTAAATAAAGTCTCGCATTATCTTCGGATACATCGCTCATTCTCGCCTCCATATATTTGAGGCACTTCTGGTATGACCGCCTCATCTCATCGATCATATCGGGAGGTAATCGCTTATTGGTGCTGTATCTTGCCTCGATATCGCCCTTGTGCCCATGATGAACTGTCTCCAGAGATGCGATATTAGTCCCTTGGATTCTGGAATATCCAAATACTTCGGCTGCATGGTAATGAGAACATAACGAGTGATTAGATAAATAGTATCAGATTGATTAAATGGACCGGTCGGGATTTGAACCCGAGGCCTCCTGCTTGCAAAGCAGGCGATCTACCGCTGATCTACCGGCCCTGTCTTTCCGTTATATCCAGACCGTATAAAACAATTTATTTTTCCTGGATAATATTAGATGGTGTCCGATGCAGCAATTGTATATCAGCAATGTCTATAATCAAAGAGAATATCACAACTAATGGTGTCTGAAGAGACTTTTATAATAACCACATTCCTTGTAGCGATCCTGACATTCTTCTTTGGAGCCTGGCTTGGAAGATTCCTGGTAAGATACCCTTTTGGCCGTGGACCAGTTACAGGAAAGGAGTCAATGGTAGGGAGATATGCCATAGTTACATCTGTTAAGGAAGATGAATACGAGGTGAGTCTGGATTCTCAGATCTGGAGTGCACTACCCGCGGAAAATTTAAAATTCAGCCCCGGAGAAAAGGTTAAAGTAATTGGAATAAAGGGACTGAAATTGATTATATCGATGAGTGAGTAGAGGGGGAGGGGTAAGGTTCCTATGGAACCATTTTTGGCTTGGATACTGTAGCTTTATGTTTTACATCCCTGATTGTTATCTCACACTCCATACCCGGTTTTAATGTGTGCTTTTCAACAAAACCAAGTCCAATACCCTTTCCCAAAACTGGAGACAGTGTTCCACTTGTTATCTTACCTACCATGTTACTATTCAACTCAACTGGGAATCCAGCTCTTGGAATTGATTTATCTTCCAATATGAATCCTCTAAAAATATCTTTATCCACTACTTTCCTTTCCATCAATTTCTCTTTTCCTATAAATTCATGATCTGAATCTACTATAAATGAAATTGAACATTCAAATGGATCCCTGTCCATTGAAAAATCAACACCGGAGAGGAGCATTCCCTTCTCTGTTCTCAATGTATCCCTGGCACCGAGACCACAAGGAAGTCCATTGTATTTTTTCAATAACTTAACAAGATGCTGCCATATCTCAACAATATCATCATTGCTTCCTATTATCTCAACTCCACTTTCTCCAGTATATCCTGTGCCTGAGATTATAACATTCTTCTCCCCTGTTACCATGTTAACATGATTTGATTTCTCATATCCAAAATGGAATTGTTCCGGGAAAGAATACCTCATCTCCTTCAAAATTGATTGAGAGTTTGGGCCCTGAATAGCTATCGATCCAATCTCATATGATACGTTGTTAATCTTAACATCAAAACCATTACTGTGGTCCACAACCCACCTGTAAATAGATTCAATAGTACCTGCATTTGGCACAAAGAAAAATTTACTTCCGGAAAGTCTGTAAATTATTGTATCATCTATAATTATTCCATTATCAGTCAGGAAAGCAGTGTACAGTGCCTCTCCTGTATTAAGTTTAGATACTTTGGTTGGAAACAGGTAGTCTACAAACTTTACAGAATCATCTCCCTCAATAACTATATCACCCATATGTGACACGTCAAATATTCCAACACCACTCCTTACGGCTACGTGTTCCTCAAGTATTCTGGAATACTGCAGCGGCATTTCCCATCCATGGAAATCCACCATCTTTCCACCAAGTTTTATATGTTCTTCATACAGACACGTTCTTCTCATCTTACCACCTTTCTTTCTTCCACTGGAACTGCACCTCTCTCCGCCATGTGAATAAAATACTCATGTATTCTCAGGTCACCTGTAAGTTCCGGATGGAAAGTCAGTCCAAGTACATTCCCATTTCTGACCATAACCGGGTTGTCCCTGTAATATGCCATCACTTCCACCTCTCCGACTTTTGATATCACTGGTGCCCGTATAAACACTGCAGGAAATTTTCCGATACCTTCGATATCAATTGAATCTATGAACGAATCTATCTGCCTGCCGTATGCGTTTCTCAATATTTCGACATTTAGAAGACCCATTCCCCTTACCTTTTCATCGTTTGTTTTGCTTGAAAGAATTATAAGGCCTGCGCAAGTGCCCATTATGGGCAATCCGGATTGCCCCATCCTTACTATCTTGTCATAAATTCCATACATTGAAATGAGCTTGAAAATTGTTGTGCTTTCTCCACCAGGTATCACCAGCCCGGAGATGCCGTCAAGATCCTCTGTTTTTTTGATCTGGGTAACTGTACCTCTGGATGGTTGCAAAACACTCCTTATGGAGTTTATATGCTCCTGTACATCACCCTGGAAGCCGAGGACTCCAATCTTCACCATTGAGTATTGAATCCTCATATTATTGATTTTCTCAATTTTATTGAAAATAACTATATTCACGGCGGTATTCACGGTATGTGTCTTCCGATGATGATAATACAATATCAGTTGACAATCTTGTAAAGAGTTACGGTTCTGGAAAAAATGCTGTTGATGGCATCAGCTTCCATGTAAAGAGAGGAGAGATATACGGATTCCTTGGAAAGAATGGTGCTGGCAAGACTACCACCATAAGGGTTCTCACCACACTGGTTCCCCCAACCTCAGGAACGGTGAACGTTCTCGGGATGGATGTCATTCACAGGGCGACGCAGATAAGGAAGCACATTGGCGTGGTTGCACAGCACGAATCATATGATTTTGCAACAATTGAGAGAAACATGAAGATATATGGAATGCTCTGGCAGGTCCCCTCCGAGATACTTTCTTCGAGGATAGAGGAACTCATAGAGTTGTTCGATCTCGAAAGAGTGAGAAAACACAGGGCCTTTGAGGTATCCGGAGGGGAAAAGAAGAAACTCCAGGTTGCAAGGGAGTTCCTCCACGAGATGGATCTGCTCTTCCTGGACGAGCCTACCGTTGGAATGGATCCTATAATGAGGCGAAGAGTACTGGATTACGTTAAGAAAAAGTCCCGCGAAGGCCTTTCAGTCTTCTTCACTACCCACATACTGGAGGAAGCGGACTACATCTGCGACAGGATATCTATAATAGATCAGGGAAAGATACTCGCGGAAGGAACCACACAGTTTCTCAAGGACAATTTTGGTCAGCTCAAGACACTGGAAGTGGAGGTATCCGGCACCGGATCTTTCACGGAGAAGGAACTCAGGGAGAATATCATGGGCCTGGAGAACAGCAGGGAACTCTCTGTTCGAGAAAATAAGATAACAATTGTCGGAAAGAACATGGACAGGACCCTTGAGAACCTCATCCTGTACCTAAACCGCACAGGGTCGAGAGCCGAGAGGATCAACCTCAGGGAATCCAGTCTTGACGACGTCTTCCTGGAGGTGGTCAGCAAATGATCAGGATTCCCGCCTTTATCCGGCTTACTGTCAGGAACCTTTTCGTGAACACAGATCCTGGCACCCTCGTCTTCCTTCTGGGGTTGCCGGCACTATACCTGCTCATACTGGGAACCATGTTTGTCTCCTTGATATCAGGCGTATCTTTCGGGACTTCCAACATATCCTATACCCTTTTTGTCGCACCTGGAATAATAGCAATACAGACGTTCACAGCGGGAAACATAGGGGGAGGCATGCTATGGTCAGACAGGCGCTGGGGAATGTTCGAGCAGCTGATGACTGGCCCGTTCCGGAGAACCGATTATTTGCTGGGGATCATGTTTCTTGGAGTGATACTCTCGCTGGGAGGGAGCCTTATAATGATAGCTTTATCCTATTACGTCACAGGCACGTTTATCATGACCATTTCCAATACGGGGCTGGTATTGCTGACCATAATACTGGCTACGATCCTTTTCTCCTCCATTTTTCTCATACTTTCCGTACTGGTGAGGACAATGCAGGCATATCAGACCATCACCATATTCCTCTTCTTCGTTCTTGATTTTGCCAGCACAGCATTCTATCCTGTGGATAGCAGAACACCCTTACCGCTGAGGATTTTTTCTGACATAAACCCTCTCAGCTTTGTATCTAACGTCCTGCGCAGCGCTGTTGTAGGCAACGTTACCAGTGGAACGATATTCTATCTGGAGGTAATAATTGCCCTGACATTCACATTCTTCTTCATAGCTGTCATCCTTTATCGGAGGATTAAACCGGGCACATGAATTCCATCAGGTTATGCCCGCAATAAAAGTTATATGACCTTAACTTATAGTTATGCAGGTGTTTTGACATATCCTCTAATGCTGAACGTTCGGTTTTAAGCGTAAATGGAGATGAAATATCCCTTGTCGTGGGCGAAAAGACAATTTCACACATGGTTGACGAGGTCGACAGATACAGCCATGTCGTGCTTATGATTAGCAAGACCGTGGATGAACTTTTTCCGGAAACAATTCCGAAGCTAGGATCCATTCGCGGCGAACTCACAAGGATAACGCTGAACGACGGTGAGAGTCTCAAGAGCATCAGGAACTACCAGAAGATCATGAGAGTACTGATAGAGCGTGGCATACCACGGGACTCGCTGCTTGCATATGTCGGGGGCGGCACTGTTGGGGACCTGGCAGGATTTGTGGCATCCACCTACAAGAGAGGAGTTGACCTTATGGCAGTACCCACCACACTGCTTTCACAGGTGGATAGCTGCCTGGGAGGGAAGAACGGCATAAATTTTTCCGGGGTGAAAAACGCCATCGGGACATTTTACAATCCAAGGAGCATCATAATTGATGTAGACTTCATAAAGAATTCATCGCCAGACATGATCAGAGACGGGCTTGGAGAGATAATGAAATATTCCCTGATAGGCGAACACACGGTTTTCAACCTCCTGCAGAACGGAACGGATGCTGAAACCCTCCAGAAAGGGACCTCTCTTTCCAGAATTATCACGCTTTGCCTGAAACTAAAAGCCGATAAGGTATCCAAGGACTTCAGGGACAGGAACGGGGAGCGTCGTGACCTTAATTTTGGTCACACCATAGCACATGCAATAGAATCCAGTTCCAAGAACACGATCCATCATGGGATTGCTGTTGCAACTGGAATGCTAGTAGAACTCTACATAGGTGAAA
The DNA here is from genome assembly GCA_027368075.1 of bacterium. GTDB lineage: Archaea > Thermoplasmatota > Thermoplasmata > Thermoplasmatales > Thermoplasmataceae > B-DKE. The sequence continues at coordinate 6,067 of DAICSO010000036.1, read as the reverse complement.
CAATGGGTGTTACCGACAAGTCGCTGAGGGCATTTCTTTCAGCGATGATGGCCAGGTATTCTGTGCCCAGGATACAGCTGAGGAGCCTTGGGCTGGATAACATTGCCTCCTTCATTCGGAACGACAAGAAGAGCGTGGAAGGAAAGATAGCTATGAGGATTCCATCGGATACGGAAACAATGCTTGATGTGACCATAGATCCCGAAGCCATAAGAAGTCATATCCGTTCATATATGGACAGTAACGAATCCGTGGCAAGAAGTACACTATGAAGCTCGCCGGAGTAATAGGATCACCCATCGCACACTCTAAAAGTTCGCTGATATTCAACACCATTTTTTCAAGGCTGGGTATGGGCGCATTTTACCTTTCAATTGAACTCAAGCCAATGGAGCTTGATCCCTTCGTCAGGGCATCCGCTGATACATTCACTGGATACAATGTTACGTCACCACATAAGGTATCGATCATGAAACACCTTGATTTCATTGTTCCTGAGGCGTCAGAGATAGGGTCAGTTAACCTGGTCAAGATCGAGGAAGGAAAGACCACGGGTTACAATGTCGATATCGCAGGAATTGCAGCCGCATTTGCCAACAGCAACATAGATTTCAACGCAAAAGACATACTGATAGCAGGTTCTGGGGGAATATTCAGGACTGTGGCTTATTACATATTCAGGAACTCCGTTCCCGCTTCCGTTTATGTGATGGTCCGGGACACGGAAAGGGCGAAGAATGATCTTGCGGATTATATATTCAGCGGTAGCATAAATCTGGTTTCAAGAAACGATGCCGGGAAGAGAAAATATGACATCCTGATTAACTGCACGCCTCTCGGGACATACCCCGACACTACCGGAATGCCATTCCCGGAAACTTTGCTTGGCAGTGCATCTGTCGGTATAGACATGGTATATAACCCTCCAATAACAGGATTTCTCGGCGCCATGTCGAACAACGGTGCAAAAATCGTAACCGGCCGGGATCTTTTCATATACCAGGCAATAGAGTCCATGAAGATCCTCTTCGGGATATCGGTTAAAAAGGATGAAATCCTTGGAATTATCACGGGGTTGTCAGAAAGATGAGGGACATAGAGGTAAGATGCCATGGTGGGATATCGATTATATCTGCATTCGCCCAGCGTTTCGGGGCATCCGTTTCCATAGGCCTTGAAATGGCTGTCAGGTTCTCCGGCGCAACACGATTCCAGGGAGGAAGCAATGAAACTGAAAAAACACTGGGATTTCTCTTGAAGAAGTATCCTGGAAGCACGATGCCGGGAATAACCATAGAAAGCGACATTCCACAGGGGCAGGGACTGAAGAGCAGCAGTGCATTTACACTTGCCCTTGTTGCTGGCTTCACATCAATAAATGAGGTGAATATCACTGAATTGGAGCTATTGCGGCTTGCCGCCGCAGCCTCCATTGCAAACGGAACTTCGATAACGGGCGCTTTTGACGACCTCTGTTCGTCGTATTATGGAGGGGTCTGCCTGACTGACAATGTATCATTGGATCTGCTGAAACGTTACAACTCTCCCAACGGTCATGTGCTCATAGCCTACAACCCAGAGAAATACAGGATAACAGGTAATATGGACATTAGCGCCCTGAGAAAATACTCAGAGTCCTTCGGTACACTCAAGGACCTGGTCATGAACGGTTATCCCCTGGCCGCATCCCTGATCAACGGCCACCTGATAGGAGAGATTACAGGAATGAATATCGATGTAATGGGGTATTTCCGTGAAAGGGGTGCCAGTTATGTTTCACAGAGCGGTAAGGGGCCCGCGGTTTTTGCGGTATTTCACAGAAGGAAAGATCTTGATGACGCGTTGAGGCATTTTCCAACAGGAACTGGTTACAGGTGTATCAGCACGGAATTCACAAATGAGGGAATAAGGGTAAACGACAAATGAGCGGGGCAACTTTTCAGTACGAGAACATTGGCGGCACAATACATGCACCCTCATCAAAGAGCTATTCGCAGAGGATGATACTTCTTTCGGCTGCGTCAGATTATCCCATCACCCTTCTCGGGATCTCATTCTGTGAAGACGAGCTAGCTGCATTGGAAATGGCGCGCCAATGTGGTTCCAACGTTATTATCGACCATGAGAGAGTCATAATTGAACCCCATTTCCGGTGCCCCGCTGCTGTAAACGTTGGAGAATCTGCAACCCTTTACAGGATTTCGTTGGGATTTTTAGCCGCATTGGGCTGCAAGACCGAGTTCAATGGCTCTCCCGGTCTGGCACGCAGACCCTTGAGACCACTTATAAGCGCCCTGACAGAGGCTGGCGTAAATTTTCACCTGAAGGATGACGGCTTTTACATAATGGATGCAAAGCAGAGGAAAGGCGTGAATATATGGATGAACCAGGACATAAGTTCGCAATTTGTCAGTTCCATGATCTTTTACAATGCACTCCTTGGGAGTGATCTTCCACTGGTTACTGGCGATAAACGGGTCTCCCAATCTTATATCGAGATAACACTTGATGTTCTGGATAAGTTTGGATATAGGGTAAAACAGGAAGAAGGATCATTCAATTTCCTTGGCAGGCACACTTCAGGGAGAGAGTTTTTTGTCGAGGGGGACTTCTCATCTGCTCTCTTCCCTGCCGTACTTGGATCGCTATGCTCCGAGAATGGAATAAGGATCACTGGCCTTGAGGCAGGGAGCAAGCAGGCAGACCGAATGGCACTGGAAACTCTGGCAAGTGCATCCACTGGGATTTCCATGGAATCAAGGGGAGAGAAGATTGAAATAAAGTCTTCACTCTCCGACTTTGAATCAGTAGAAATAGACGCATCACTTGTCCCGGATAGTTGCCCCCCACTCACTGCTGTTGGAATATTCTCTGAAAATGGCGTCAGGGTGCTTAACTACGAAAGGCTCCGGACCAAGGAATCAGATCGGGTATCTGCAATCAGGGAGATGGTCATTGGTTTTGGTGGGGTACTGGTTGAGGAGGGAAGATTTTTTTCTGTCACCAAGGGAACACCGCGTTTTCCCCCGGAGTACTATGGGAAGGATCACCGGATGCTGATGAGTTCGATCACGGCCGGACTGGCCGTTCATGGGCAAACAAGGTTCTACAACCTTGAAGTCGTGAAAAAGAGCTATCCCGGCTATCTGGACGACTTGGGAAGTCTTGGAGTCACACTCATTCCTGCGTAACACAGAGATAAGTAATGCATCCCGTTTGCCCAAGCTCGTGAAAAACGTTTTATAGAAACCGTTAATCATTGACTATGCTCCTATTTGAAGATTTCAGATCAAAATTATTAGCTGCCCTGACCCGTGACATTCCAAATCTGGATGGAAAGGATCTGCTGCTGGATAGCAGTGGCCATGGAGATTTCACCCTTAGGCTTTTCCGGCTGATGAAGGATATGAATTCAACTCCAGATGAGATTTACAATATTGTTCGCACTGCCGTGTCCGCAGAGGATTACATTGAAGGTGCAGAGCTCGCAGCATCTTACATAAACTTCAGGATCAAGCCGGAGAAGATGTTTTCTGCTGTGACTGAGAGCATGTCAGCTAAGGGGCAATATCCTGACACGTTCCAGGATCCAGAGCGGATACTGGTGGAGCATACCAGTGCCAATCCAACAGGCCCGCTTCACGTTGGACGGGTCCGGGGATCCATAATAGGAGATTCCCTGGCAAAATTGCTCACAAGATACGGTTACAGGGTGTCCACACAGTATTACATAAACGACTCCGGCAAGCAGATGATAGCCCTCTACGAGGGATTCCTCCGCTATGGGCAAAACAGCATGACACCGGAATCCCTTCTGAAGGGATACCAGGAAATATACAGGGCAATGGAGTCTGACAAGACCATAGGCGAGGATCTGGAGAAGCTCATACAGGCCTATGAGAAGGGAGACCGGTCAATAATAATGAAGATCAGGGAAATCGCTTCCGTGATGCTGCAGAACATAAGGGAGTCATTGCAGCAGCTTGACATAAAGATAGATGATTACGTCTGGGAATCAGACTTCCTTATGGGAGGAGATGTGGATAATATTGTTCATGAACTTTCCGAATACCTCCATGATGAGGATGGGGCAAAGTTCATAGAGACCGATGATGGAAGCAGGGTTTTCCTGAAGAGGAAGGATGGGACGTCTCTATACTTTGCGAGGGATATAGCTTATCACCTCTTCAAGTCGCTGAATTTCGACTGGTTCATCGACGTTCTCGGGGAGGCACACAAGGATCATGGAAAGAATCTTGGTTACGTCCTGAAGGAGCTCCTGGACCTCAACCAGAAGCTGGATTTTCTGTATTACGGCTTTGTCTCCCTTGAAACCGGCAAGATGTCAACCAGGATGGGGCAGATAGTGTCTCTGTGGGACCTAATCTCCAGGACGGAGGAAGAGGCCCTCTCCATAGTGACCTCGAAAAGGCAGGATCTTTCCAGGGAAAAGCTTAACGAAATCGCCAGGAATGTTGCGCGATCCTCAATAAGGTTCAACATAATCAGGGTAAACCCTGTCAAGACAATGGTATTCAGGTGGAACGAGGCGCTGAATTTTGAGGGTGACTCGGCGCCATACATAATGTATTCCTATACCAGGGCTTCAAGCATACTTGAGAAAGCTGGAGATACTGTTATCCATGACTCCATGTTCACCGACGATCACGAAAAGAAACTCGTACGATCCATATACATGTATCCATACTATCTGGAGGAAGCAACGAAAAGCCTGCGTTCCGACATTATCTCCTCATACATTCTGGGGCTGGTGAAATCTTTCAACGACTTCTATTCCCAGTGCCAGGTTCTCAACGCGCCGGAGGCAGACAGAAACCGCAGGATTGCACTTGTGAAAATTTACAGGGACATAATCGATGATGCCTGCAGGATCATTGGAATAAAGAATGTCAGTGAGATGTAACGGCACTTTTTTCCAGTTTTGATTTTCAGCTTGGCTTAACCATCATCAGCAGTCTATGCATCTAAAAATGATTTTCTGCATACGGCAGTTAAGCCATCATTCTGGCAAAACCCACATCGTTTGGTGCTTTAAAAATAAATGATAACCGGAAATTTATAAAAAAAGGTTTAAAAATTATTTCTTCTTTTCCGGCAGTTTCTTGGACTCATCCCTCTTCTTTATGGCAGTTGACCTGCTGCCTCTGGACGAGGATAGCCTGTAATAGACAAATCCTACCACCACTATGACGGCAATCACTGCGCCAATGATTATAGGCGTTGTGTATGGTGACGTCTTTATGGATATAGTGGAACTGTATTCTCCAATGGACTGCATGAAGGTCGGTTCTCCCGTTGCACTTCCAACAACAGTTATTCCAAGGGAACCAGACGATCCAGGTTTCCACGTAAGGCTGACATTGGTTGAGGATCCGGCGCTGAGGTTAGCGTAGGTGAACGTCTTCACTGCCGCCTGTGATCCGCCAACGGTTATTGTAAGGGTAAAGTTTGTTGCCATTACAGTGCCGGCATTTGTGACATTGATCCAGATAGTGGAGGATATTCCCTGTTGTGGTGTTGAGGGCAGATATATGCTGTTTACTACGATTCTTGGGGAATTGACTATCATGGCGTAGGAGGAGTTTGAAGTTCCCGATACGTTCGCAGGGTTTCTCACAGTGAGCACAATGTTCACGCTGCTGACAGTCTCGAATTCAACGTTGAATGTCTTTGAGTGGTTTGTTCCTGCCAGTACGGTGTATGTACTGGAAGAAGGGCTCATTGGAACACCGCTGGTGCTCTCTATCTTCCAGGAGTAATTCAGCCTTAGAGCGTGTGCTGCCAGATAGGTGGAGTTGTAGTATGGATCATATGAGGACGAGGCAGTGAGTGTCACGTTCTGTCCAGCCACCGGCTGGCTTATTACCTGTCCCCTGGCATTCATTATGGTTACAACTGCAACCGGAGGAGTGGTATCATTTACTGTTACAATGAATTTCGCAGAAGCGTTGCCTGATACTGATGAAACATTGATGTACACAGTCTGCGGGCCCACGGAAATGGAAGGTTTCTTGAAGATATAACTTGAGTTTGCAGAAAGGCTGAC
>DAICSO010000035.1:0-13164 GCA_027368075.1 bacterium | reverse complement strand
GCTGCTGCCCGTCATCCCGGTGAGCATGCCCACGGCAATGCCAATAACCAGGAGGATGAGGATCGGGAACAATTCTGTTCAATCGCATAATAATGATCCTGTTCTCCATGTCAGCTCAGGAGATGGTGGGAACGGCAACGCTGGCAATGATGTTCTCGGCCATTAGCGGAGTTGCCGGTTACGTGTATTTCGGAAGCATAGACATATTCGCTGCTCTCATAATTGGAATCACGTCGCTGTCATCGGGTTACTTCTTCTCAATTCTGGCACATCGCGTTGACGAGAAAAAAATCTACCTCATCATCGGCACAGTTTTTGTCGCCGTGATTTTCGTGGAGATGTTCAAGATAATTTGAGGGAAATATGCTGGAAGATCATTTTCTTACAAGGACGAAAATTACAAAGAAGGCATACGCAAGCAGCAGGTAGCTCCATAATGTGGATTCATGCATCATAACACCGGAAGCCATAACAGATATGATCCCGAGTATTATGAACAGCGTCCGGATGTGATCGAAAAGGATACTTTCTCCCATTGCATCAGGAAGCTGCATTTCCTGTTCAAGGTTCATGAAGCAGTAACTATCTGCCATTCAAAAGGTTTTTCGCAGGGAAATAAAATGAGCAAATGGCTGAAAATGGTGCCTCACGCTACGTTATGACTCGGCTTTCTGTGCCACCAGTACCATTCTTGACTTGATGAAGCTGTTACCGTCATAGTTTATCAACTGGCTGAGGCTTCTTGAATTCTTTTCCAGGTACTCTTTGCATTCTCTTCCCTCATCAGAACTCTTTTCCACTGGATAGAGCCATTTCTCGAAACTCACGGTTTCTGGGTAAACTTCAGCAAACACAACCTTCATGCCCAAGCCTTCTACAGCACCCTTCCAGAACCTCGCGGTTCCGGCAGAAGCGTGTGAGTGATCCCTTAACCTCTCAAGGTTGTTGAACAGATCCATGTCATCGCTTTCGGGAGACACCATGTCCACAAGCCCGAAATAGCCACCGTGCTTCAGAAGCCGGTATGACTCATTCAAGAACTGTATCTTGTTATGAAAATGGTGTGCTGCTCTCCTGCACGTGATCACGTCGAACGATTCATCCAGGAATGGCATTTCGTTGACATCGCCCTTTACGAATACTGCATTTTTAACTCCTTCCTTTGCAAACAGGTTTCTTGCCTCATCCAGCATCTGTCTCGTAACGTCAAACGCGGTTACTACACTCACCTGCCTGGAAAGTGCAAGTGAAGTAAATCCCGTCCCTGCTGCCACATCAAGGGCCGCCATATCACTTTTCAATGGAAGATTCGCAACAAGTGTTGAAAGATCTCCACCCTTTGCATGAGACAGACTTTTTGCATATTTTTCTGCATTCTTCCCGAAAAACTCCGTTGCGTCCATAACTCAGGAATCTAAGAAAGTATTTAATTTTGCATGAAATTCTTTGCCGGTTGTGCGCGTGTTCAGTTTCTCCCTGCTGTGTTGAATAAATATTTAATTGACCTGTAGTTCCAGCAGTTCCTTTCCCCGATCCTCCTTTCTTATCATGAACACGCACTTTGAATAGCGTATGTTCCTGACGCCGTCCAGAAAGGCACCGTTGAAGCCAAAGTAGAGGGATCACAACGATCCCCATATAGAATAAAAATAACTTTTCCAACATTAACTGAAAATGCCTGGTAATCTGTTTTTTGTCCGCGGAAAGAAGACCAAAATTCACATCTGACATGCTCACAGGGGAGATACCGACAGAAATTGAAGAACTCTTCTAGGAGACGAATCACTCACTGTTTCCGGAAAAATAGAAGGAAACGAGATGGAATGCTAATGCCCCGACTACACTGGTCCGTGCAAACACATAGCGGCAGCATTTTACGTACTCGCCGACAACCTTGATGAAGATCCGTTTCTTCTACTCCAGCTCAAGGGTGAAAACAAGGATGAGATCATGAAGTCAATATCAATAGCTTCCCATCCGAAGACGAGAAGGAAACATCAACCCAATCAGATAACAATGCGTTTTTCAATGAAGTCATTTATAAATTCTGGGTTCAAGTCCGGTCAATGCAAAAGTTAATAGGGGTAGTGGGAAACATACGGTTTACCCATCGGTAAATATCCACTCCCCTTTGATTTCAACAACTAGATCGTTTCATCAACCCCGACAAAATAATATGAAAAGATTCTGAACATGACGAAACAGCTTAAACTTAAGAAATTTGAAGTTGAAGAAGATAATTAAGGAAATACTATTTTAGTACATCCTTCAACTTGTTGAACTCGTCCATGGTAATTTCCCCCCTTGCAAGCCTGACTTTAAGCTCATTTAGGGGATCTCCTGATGATGTTGGTGCCCCTTTCGCCTGGACCGATCTATTGATTTTGTCCTGAAGATACTTTGCAGCCTTCTCGGACAGTTCTCTTAGCTTGTGCCTGAATTCCCATACTTCAGAGACGCCCATTCCCTGGATCAAAAGCTTATCAGAGAGTATTCCCTGTTGCAATTCCACGGAATTTATCTGATCATACCTGAAAGTCCTGGTCTCAAAGCTTATCAGACCCTTGGAAACCAGGATGAGTCTCTGGTTGGTTATAACCATCCACGGATGCCCCACCTGTTCGTTCTGGACATGTAGGCTCCTTGCAGAACCGAACGAAAAGCCAGGCTTGACTCCCCCAAAGCCACCTTCTGTATGTGACCCTATGACAGACCTCAGTGAGAACTCTATTATTTCACCCGGCATGAGTTGTTTATCCAGTCTTGACGTTATTCTTTCAGGAAGTGTCGTGAACTTACTGACTGGTTCATTTTCTTCGTCGTTGTTACTATTCATTATGCAAACATAATATATTTTGGCTTAAATATTTCGGTAATTTCAGAACTTTAACTTGTGAGCGTGAAGACTCATTGCGTCAGCGAGGGTAGTTGTCTCTTTCATTTTTGCCTAGTCGATATTCACCGGTCAATGTGAAGTGGCACACATATGATATTCAGTATCACGTAAGAATTTATATTCACGCGGTAAGATTTATATTGCTGTTATCATGAAATACGTAAAGAGTTAATTATGATTTTAGCCAGGGACCCCAATATAGCCAGACAATTGAAAACAGTTTGTTTTTCTTCGGGTAAAGCTTTGTTACAGCTCAGGTGATAAATGACCTTTGATGAAATATCCAAGAACGTTATACGAAAGTTCCAGTGGCCAAGCGGTGAAGACTGCAGGTACGTTGGCAAGCCTTCCATATACAGGATGGCAAAGGATTTTGGAGTGCATCCAAAAGTTGTGAAGTCAAGACTGACCGAATTATATGAGTCGGGCTTGATTCGTGGCGTTAGATTCTACGCTGATGACAAATTTATGCCATGGAAGCGCTACTTCATTCTTGTCTCAAAGGTTAGGGATGCTCCGGCAGTCATTCGAAATCATTTCCAGGAATTTACCTTTGTCGAGCGAGTGATCTTCGGCACTCTGTACGTTCCCGACTCAGTGGATCCCCTTAATGCGCTGGCAAAAGAGAGAGAATTCTCCAGCATTTCCGTGATCGCGCCAAACGAGGCAGGCATGAAAGAAATGGTAAAGCTTATTGAGCGAGCCTTCAAGGGAACGTTAAACATCAGCGACATCATGGAAGACTCATCACAAAAGGATAAATTGCTGAACAAGGTCGACCTCACCATTACAAACGAAATTATGAATCAGGATCCATTGAAAATGAGCATAAACGTGATGGCACAGAAACTCGCAATCCCGTCCAGAACGCTTCGAAGGAGGGTGGAACGACTTCTCGATCGAAAAGTGATATATGAGGAGGTTTCCCTGGATACAAGCAAATCACAGGGGGTATTGATAACCAGCGTGATCATGAAAGGGGATTTTGACAAGTGGTTGCCCCTGATATCCAAATCACAATTTCTCAAGGACCGGTTATTGCTATACAAGAATTTCGCCCGCTTCTCGTTCTTCATTTTTTGCACCGAAACCCTTTCCGCCATAGACGATCTCACAGTAGAAGTCACTGAGATTGATCCCGGCGCCCTGGTAACGTATAGAAACGGTTCGTATAACAATCCTTATGTGCGCTATCCCGTGCAAGGCGACTCCGAGCCGGAGATGATAGGATAGGGAAGGGTCGATCAACTGCTCCGCCATTTTTGTTCCCGGGCACGGATTCATGGAACCACAACGATCTGGTGTCGGCGTTCCCTTGCCGGAGGAGGGAAGCAATTTCTCATCCCCTCCCAGCATCGTTCCACAGCTTGGTTTCAGCGGAAGGCTTGAGGCGGATGTGCTTCTCCTCACGGAGATCATGACACTGAAATCACCGGCTTAACGGTCTTACTCAATGAGACAAGCATTCATATTTCGTGGTGAACAGTATATGGTATACAATGTATGCAAAGAAAGATTCACTCCTCTCCCTTCACCGGGACAATGGGGCCCTCTCGATCACAACAGGCAAAACCAACCTATGAATTTGTAACCTCATCTTAGCATGAAGGATTATTTTTGTGACAAGGCGATATCCTGCGCAAGTAAAGTCCATCCAACAATACTAAGTGACTGATTGGCATGATTTTGCGATTGGCACATTACGACACTTTTAGTATCGTAATGTTTAAAATAACAGCTTTCGTATTCAATTCCCATGTCGCACGATCGTAAGCACAATAAGTATGTTGTGTTTGGTTTACCAGTAATTCTGTTGGTCTCAATACTGCTGATGACAAATGTAGCTTCGGCTATTTCTCCTACAGTTTCAGCGTCTCCAGCCCCCTCAACAACTCCCCTTTGGGGATTCCAGGGGGCATCCATGAATTACACGGGCACTCAGAAAAATAACACACCCCTTAGCAACAGTACCTTGAACTCGATAACACCACAGTGGCTTTTCAATGGATCATACGCAAACTATACCTTCCAAGAGAAAATCTCGAGTCTTTCTCTTAGTGGGACGGATAACGCAACAATAATTATGGAAAACAGCACCAGTGTCTCAATAAAGTTTGTTGTTAACTACACAGAAAAAATTTCTGGGTTCACCAATAAGACCACCTACCTAAATGGTAGTACTATTGCAGAGGCAGGTGGAAATTTCTTCAGCTTCACCGGGCCTAACAGTACTTCTAACTTCCCTGCACTTTCAACCTCCGCACTATACTTCATGGATTCTGGTATACTGTCGTCGTTCATGAGTACCGCAACAATACATATAGGGGTGAGCTTCCCTGCACTAAAGACGAATATGAAGAGTGACAAAGTGATTATGAACTTTTCTGGAATGAATATAAGCTATTATGCCTCATATAACAGCGGATTGATTCTAAACATATCAGGTAACAACAGCGCTATAAGTTTTAATTCACAGATTAGCGCTACAAACGCTCTGCCCCAAGAGCAGCCTCCATTTAGCCTTGGTCCGAGGACCAGCACGTCTTACACGAAATATGAAATCACTTCCCTCTCATCCAACGGGAATTTCACAGTCAATGTTACTGGAAACAGCAGTTCAGGTTCCTTTTTTGGTTCATCAAGCAGTTCCTTCAATGGAACAATCAATAAGCTAACAGGTTTTCCCGCGCTCAATACAACGAACCTGTCCCAGTTGAATGCAGGAATATCTCCATTCCCGTATTATACAACTGTAACAACAAACGTCACCGTATCGGTCGCTGCCGGAACCTTTGTTACGGACGAACTGCACGGTTCGATAACGACGAATGGAAACATCTCTACAATAACGATTTACGTGGATGCCACATCGGGCGTAGTAGTACGGTTAGAATTCAATGCGAGCTTCTCGTTCGGCAGCCTACTTATGTTTATGAACGAAAGTTTGTCTCTCACTAGCACAAATATTCCAATGACAGGGGGAGCTGGAGGCTATCTCAGCGGCACTGTGAGTCCATCAGGTGCCACGCTTATTGTGAACGGCATCGCTGTACCTGTACAGAACGGAACATACAATGTGTCACTGGAACCTGGACATTATTACGTTTCAGCTACAATGAACGGATACCAGGCAAAGACCTACGGTGTCAACATAACTGCAGGAGTAACCACAGAACGGAGTGTGGTGCTCTCGCCAATAGCAGGTTTCGTGACGATCTCCGGTACCGTGACCCCTTCACTCGGATCGGTAGTTTTTGTTGGAGGACACCCTGCCTACGTAAATCAAATAACTGGTGATTACAGTATATCAGTTGCCAAGGGAAATTATACGATATCTGCTTTCCATTCTGGATATTTTCCAGTATCCAAGAACATCACTGCAACAGCATCGCAAACCGAGAACTTCGTCCTTGTGAAAGTGCCTACCGCAACATCTGTCAAGGTTAACGGAAAGACAAACGCAACCGGGTACAATGTTACCATAACAAACGTGGCAAACATGAATGGATTTGTAACGGCAAACTTCACAGCTACAAAGAACGGAACACTGTCTGTTTCCATACCATTCAGCGATATGAAAAATGCAACCGTTGCGGATATACTGAACAGTTCAGTTTATGTCAATGGTACCAGGGACAGGAATTTCAGCATTACCTTTTCCTCTAACTTTACCATTATCCTGACTGTCTATAACCTCTCTGGTGGAGATCCAACACTCTATTGGACATACAGCCCATCCGCGGTACTGCCCTCGTCACCATCTTCGTCACCACCTTCAATATCGCCCTTGGAAGATGGAGTAGTCATTGGGGTTCTGGTTGCTGTCATTGCTGCCGTAGCAGTTATGATGGTAAAGAGGAGGAAGAAGTGATCGGGTCCATCCACTGAAAAGAGAATATAGAGTCCAGTGGAGAACTATCTCGTTTTCCCGAAGTTAATATCTTCGGGAAGAGGATAATTTTTTATTATGGTAAAGGGCTGGAAATGCCATCTCTCGGTCACCGTCCTTACATTCTTTGTTGGTTTTTACAACGGAATTGGCAACGCGATCCAAATACCTGGCAATCATGGGGTTTTGCCGGCGTCGGTTTGACCATTTCTTCATACTCCCTCATGCAATTCTCTCGGAAATTATCGACGAGGACGAAATTATAACAGGTTTCAGGTGGAAGGAATCTATTGTGGCGTCCAGGTTTTCTGGAACACTTTGCAGCATCCTTTTCACATCTTGTTCTAGGTCTCTGGATGATCGGCTTCTACGATCCCGCTCATAATGTGCTATTTGTGAGATTCCTCGGGGAGTATTTACCCTCACTACTGCTACCCTTTTTAATTTGTGTCCCTTAAGGAAAACGTGCTTTCCTGTGAAAGATCAGCCCGATCTGGTAACCTTTGACACAGTCCAAGGCATCAGGGACCGAACTGAGCAAGAAAGCCATGAATTTCAAGGAAGACGCAGGAAAAGAAAAGAATCGTAAGACGAATAGGCAATCTTTTAATGTCTTCAGGGGTTGGCCAACAGTCATGGTATCTGCTGAAGAGGCAATGGGAAATAACGTCATCATCGTCGCAAACCCCGGGACCGGAAAAACAGAGGAACTTGCAAACTACGCCGTCGATCTGATCAGGAAGGGCGTCAGCGAGAGCGAGATACTGTGCCTGACATTTACCAATAAGGCCGCAGACCAGATGCTCGTAAGGATCTCTGAAAAAATGCAGAAGAACGGGATTGAACCCTACAGGGCATTTAACATGGAAATATCCACTTTCCACAGTTATGCATACCGTTACTTGGGGGGAAAGGGGATCAATTTTACAATGGCGTCCAACAACCTGCTCAGGTACGCCATCTACCGGAGCTTCAAGAGGGACAGGGCTCTCAATTATTCCCAGGACTATATTCTGGGGGAGATCGTGCCCAAGGTCGAAAATGCCATACGATACGTGAAGGCATTCGGAATACTGCCAGTCGACATAGATACGGAAAGGACAAGGGATGAGCTCCACAGGCTTTTTTCAGAGATGACAATCAGGAACATAACCGAGGAGGAAAACCTGAAATTCCTGGAATATTTTGTCTCTGCATATGCACATTATGAGAAAATAAAGAAGGATCGCAGGAACGTGGCAGATCACAATGATCTTTTGCTGATGTTCCTCAAGAACTTCACCGGACCTGTCTATAAGTATGTGCTTGTGGACGAGCTCCAGGACGTCAGCGAGATTGAGGCCGAGATCGCCCTCAAGTCTGGTGAAAAAATCTTCGCCGTCGGAGACAGGAAGCAATCCATCTTCGGTTTCCAGGGAGGCAGCCTGAAGAATTTCGACAGGATCCGGAACATTGAAGGGATACTCAGGCTCACAATGGGGGAAAACCACCGAAGTACAGTTAACATCATAGGCTATGCCAAGGGTTTCTTCCTTGGCGGCATCAGGAACCCTGAGATTTACACAGAACTTTCGGAATTCAGGAGTTCTTCTGCAGAACCGGGGGAGAAGGTAAGCTTGGTGGCATCAAACGATCCAGAAGCTGAGGCAGCATCAATGGCAGTGTCCATAATCCAGACGCTTGAACCCAACGAGGTCGTGGCAATAATAACCAGAACTAACAGCCAGTTGACAGAGATTTCCAGGATTCTTGATAGGAAAGGGATTGAGTACTCCTCAACGAACGGCTACAGTTCACACATTACCGCAAGGAACGACATAATGGATTATATCACATCCATATTCTCTGATGATCCTGAAACAAAACTCAGGGCAATATTCAGCCCATTCTCAGGAATCCCCCTTAGGGACGCATTCGCCATCTCCGAGAGGACTCGCGGGAAGATATGGGCGAAGGAGGAACTTGACGGAGAGCTTTCTGGTTTTCCGTACATGGCCCCTAAGCCATTTTCCAGGGAGGATCTTTATGGCCTCTTTACTGGAATAATCCTTCCAATATCGGTATCAATAAGCAGGGAGTACTTTTCAACTGCTATGGCAATATACTCCAACATAAAGGAATTCTTCGAGACATCCTCTGAACTGACAATGAATGCCTTCATGGATTATCTTGCGACAACGGACGAGACCTTTGACGTTCCGGAGAAGAAGAGCAGGCTGCTGCTGACGACTGTGCACAAGGCAAAGGGAATGGAGTTCACCCACGTGCTGTATGTGCCGAAGGACACCAGAAAAACGCTTAGCTTTGTCGACGCTGTGTCATATTCCATAATAAGGGCCGTAAAGGGCGTGGACGTTCGCGAGGAAATATATGACGAATCCGAGCGGATAGATTTTGTCGCCTTTACCAGGGCGAAGAAAACACTGGGGATAGTGGCTAACGAAAGTGCCCTTAAGAGGTATTATGTTCCAGGGTACTGCGAGAAGAAGCTTTCAAGCACCGCAGAAGACATCCAGCCCGTGACGATGAATTTTGATGAGGCTTACGCGAGTTTCGTGAATGGGAACTACGAGAAGGCAAAGGCCATACTCAACTCAGATGGATCATGGATCAGGGAGACAATTTCATCATTCTTCGCAGGAAAGAGCAGACTTTCGTATTCGTTGGTGAAAGCTACCAAGGAACCCTATCGCTTCCTGAAAAGTTACATAATAGCGATGTTCTATGGCAACGAGGCCATGAAGCTCGGATCAAGGGTACATGAAAATGCACAACGCGATTTCCTGAATGAGCTTGAGGAGAGCGATCTTGAGGCCGAGGAGAAGGTGTACCTTGAAAACACCAGGATAGTAAATGAAAAAATTTCGACCAAGTATAATGCAAGACAGGTAGGTTCCGAAGAATCCATAACATTGCCGGTGTCATCTCTTTTCCCATCCATGGGCGTGGACAACCAGATTCTTTTCACGGGAAAGCTCGATGCTGTATTCAGGTCCGAGGGAACCGGGACGACCATAATCCTGGATTACAAGACTGACAAAACCAGGGATTACCTCTCTGAGCACATGCAGCAGCTTTCTGTCTATGGAAAACTATTCTCCGTCAAGCATGGCCTGAAAGAGGGCAGCGTGTCCGTGGCAGTTGGTTATATCGGCCTCCGGGGAAAAATTAACCTGGGCCGCATTGAGTGTGACGTCGTAGACTCTCCATTCAATGAAAAGTACCTGGACAAATTTTCAGTAGACTTGGGAAGATATCTTGAATATCGCAAAAATCCAGACAGGTTTATAGACGATCTGCTGGCTGAAGATGAGTCGGATAGCCTTTACCAGCGAATAAAACAAGTACTGGCCGCAGGAAGGAAGGGTGCCTGAAAGCGTTCCAGCACCATGCCAGCACGTAGGCCATGCACTGCCGTGTAGCTTCCATTGACTGATAATAATTAAATAATCGCCGGATATTTTCCAGAGCCTGCCTCTGCTGAGCTGTTGATAACTGTTTCTCTTGGTAGCTGACTGTGCGCTGGGGTGCCTCGACCTCGCTGGAGTGACCTGATTCCAAAGGCATGATCAAGATGGTGGAAAAGAAGAACCTGATACTTGTTAGCGTGCTCATAGGAATGCTGATGTCGGCAATCGACACAACAATCGTGATACTTGCCCTTCCAACAATTACGGACGAACTCAATGCACCCTTCCTGGACACAATCTGGGTAATACTAATTTATCTGCTCGTCCTCGCCGCATTCACCACCCAGCTTGGAAGAATTGGTGACATTTTCGGAAGGGGAAGGATGTTCAACCTTGGCTTCCTTATATTCACTGCCGGATCAGCCCTGTCCGGATACTCACCGAACGTGGCCTTCCTGATATCTGCCAGGGCTTTCCAGGGATTCGGCGCTGTTCTCCTGCAGGGAAACAGCAGTGCCATTGTGGCTGATTATTTCCCTCCTAAGGAGAGGGGAAAGGCATTCGGCATAACAAGCATGGGATGGACCATCGGAGGCGCTCTGGGGATAGTTCTCGGTGGAATAATCACTACACTAATCGGCTGGAGATACATATTCTACATCAACGTCCCGATTGGCATAGCAGGCCTCGTAATAGGCATGCGTTACATAAGGGATAACAAGAAATCCAGGACGACCATTGATTTTGGAGGCACTGCACTGTTAATTGTGCTGCTCAGCATGATTTCATACGGTGCGGTGGAGTTCGCGGGAAACGGCATTGACATGACCAATGGCCTTCTCATGCTGATTGGAGGCATCCTTGTCATTCCTTTCATAATCCTGGAAAGGAGAGTCACTGACCCTGTCATCGTTATAAGGGCATTCAGGCAGAAGGTGCTCAGTTTTTCGCTGCTTGCCGCAACGCTTCAGGCGATAGGGTATCTTTCTGTCCTGTTCATTCTCATAATGTACCTGCAGGGGATACTGGGATTCAGCCCTCTCTATTCCTCGCTCATTCTCGTCCCGGGCTATATCGTTTCCAGCTTCTTTTCACCAATGATGGGCAAGATGTCGGATCGCATAGGGTCGAGGGTGGTGGCGAGCACTGGAATATTCTTCATGGCTGCCGGAGTATTGGTTTATCTCCTGCTGACTGCAACAAGTTCCATCTATATAGTGGTGGCGGGTTCCATCATAACGGGATTCGGGGGATCCATGTTCTGGCCATCAAACACCAGCGCAGTCATGTCAGCCGCTCCCAGAGAACTCTACGGATCAATCTCCGGACTACTGAGGACACTCTCAAATATAGGAACGCTGTTCAGCTACGTAATAGCGATTTCCATCGCAGCAATATCTGTGCCAAGATATGTCGCTTTCGAGGTTTTCCTCGGGGTTACGAAACTGCAGGGCGGTGTTTCCCAGAAATTCCTGACCGGCATACACGCAGCCCTCCTGGCGAGTTTCATAATCCTGGTAATTGCAGGGCTGAGTTCGCTGGTGCGAGGAAGGCATGACATGGAGAGGGTCAGCGAGTCGTGGACGCAGGGAGACAAAACCCAGAAAGATTACACGAACAAATGATTACCTGACAGAAGGCGTTTTTTCTACTCCAGTCGCGATTGTTCTGCATCAATTGCAGTCCATCAAAGAGAAGAGGAACAGCAAAAAGAAAATGGTAAAATATGCCATTGCTCTTGCATATTCTGGAGACCAGGCCGGGGTAGCCTAGCCCGGTAAGGCGATAGATTCGAGATCTATTGCTCTTGTAGCTCGGGAGTTCGAATCTCCCCCCCGGCGCCATTTCAGAGCGACACTTTTCCCGGAACCTTCGGGAATGGCGTAACCTTCTCGATCCTGTCAAGCCCGCATGCGTACCTGGTGAACCGCTCGACACCGATTCCAAACCCTGCGGATTCCCGTATTCCCATCTTAGCAAGTTCTATGAACCACCTGAACTGCTCCTCGGTCTGTCCCTTCTTCCTGACCCTTTCGAGGATCCTGTCCAGCTTGAATTCTCTCTCACCGCCGGATATGGCTTCCTCAAAACCCTCGGGCCAGAGAAGATCCATGTCCCTGAGTATTCCGGGCTGATCTTCGTATTCCCTGTCGTAGAATTCCCTGGCGGCTAGCGGTATATCCACAATCCACACGGGTTCACTGGAGGACTCTGATATGGCTTTCTCGAATTGATCTCCATACTCCTTCCTGGCATCAAGGTACTTTACCTGCCTGAATTTTTCACCAAAGTCCGGAAGGGCCCTTCCGAAATACCTCAAGTCTGCAGCATCATCCCTCTTTAATCGCCTTACGACATCTTTTATCAGGAACTCCGCCAGAGTCATCATCTCCTCTCTCGAATGCTCCAGGGCCTCTATGTCTATCTGCGTAAACTCGTAGAGATGCCTTCCTGTCTGTCGCTTTTCCTCCATCTCCAGCCTTATGTTTGGGGACATTATGAATATCTTTTTCAGGCTCTGCACCGCAATCTGCTTGTGGAATATCATGCTCTTGGTAAGCCAGAAATCACCGCCGTAGGATTTTATCCTGGGATCAATGACAGGATGGTTCAGGGGGTCAGTGAGGGGGGAAATTATCACGGGCGGTATCTCGATATAACCGAGATTCCTCAGGAAACTTCCTGCGAAACTCCTGATGTCCGATTGAACCTTGATTGCCCTGATCACAGCCTCGTCCTCTAGATGTTCCCTCGATCTTATCACTTCATTCCTGACATATTCGAACTCGCTTTTCTGCATGAAGCGGATCAGAATTTCACACTTAATAACAATTATAGTGAAAAAATTGTATAAACACCAGCCAAATATTTATATTATGTAATTAAATGGATGAATATGGTCAGGCAAATTGACAAAATGGATCTGAAGCTAATAGAATATCTCAAGGAAAACGGAAGGGACAATATTT
>DAICSO010000034.1:0-13994 GCA_027368075.1 bacterium | reverse complement strand
CGGCTTTCCCGTCATGGTGACGGTGGAATCCCTGAGAGACGAATTCGGGGAATTGATCAATATACCGAACTCCCCCCCGGCGTTGCTAATCATATTGCCATAAAGAGAGATGTTTCTTGACCCGGAGACCGGGCCGACGGAATTACTGGGGCCTATATCTCCGCCGGTAGCAATCGCTGCCATGCCTAGGCTATGATCGCCACCCACGGAAACCTTTGAATTTGAGATATTTACATCGTAGGTAGATCTCGATATAAGCAGTCCGAACGATGGCGCTGTCACATTGATGTTATTGATATGGTCCATTGAGGTGTTGACGATGAGCAGGCCAGGAGCGGTAGCATTATGGGATATGACGGTAAGATTAGCGGCATTCACGCCACTGGAGTTTGATACGAGAAGTGCCGGGTTGGTTCCGTTATTTCCCAGGATACTATAGCTGTTCCCGTTCAGGAATGCGTTGCTCGCCTCAAATCTCAGAGAACCGTTGATGTTCCCAGTCAATGTATATTGCTGCCCAGACCTGACAATTGGGGCAGATTGAGACGATATGGTGCCGTTGGGATATACCGTTACGTTTCCAGCGAAACTGCTGGGGCTCCCCTGAAAGTGAATAGGCTGGCTGTTGCCGGTTACCCCGGGGCTCGCCAATATACCTCCAGACGAGGATAGCATCGTGGAAACAAGCAATAATGCCACAATTATCTTAATATTCATTAGTAGCGAATATTTGGTAGAATATATAAATATTTCCCTAGAGGTAAATCCTATCATGCCGCTTGAATATGTACAACCTCATGGGTTCCCGAATATGGTAGAATGTAAATCTCCATACATAAGGCCGGATCAAAGCTTGCCAGTTAGTTGGGTGGTATTAACGGCTGAGATGTCAGTCCAGTTGTTCCAACATCCCCGGTCTATGCCCCAATTTTCTCTGCGTGGTGCCATGTGCAGACCTGTAACCTCTTCCCAAGCTTTTCTAGAATCGCCACACCTGAAAAAATGCCCGCACTGTGTTCTAGTGTATACGGTACAGGGATCAGGAGCGCAGGGTGCAACACTCTAGCCCTTTCTGACGTGCAGGTCCCTGCTCGACTGCTTCCACTCCCTAACCATGCTGTCCGGTGGAATCCACGGAAATTTTGTTCACGTCTTCTTCGAGAAGAAAAAGCTTTCCGATGATCAATTTTTCCCTGTCAGTTCCAACTAGAAGAATATATCCGCCACTCTTTGCAGTCACACATAATTCCACGTTATAACTAGTCATGCAAAAACATCCCGGTCAGGTGCCAACGATTTTCGTTATTATCATGTATTATAACTATGCGTTATATTCCATGGATGAACGCGGTTTCTCCCGAGGACATGGGTTCGTAAAACCCCAGTTTTTACTCCAGTGATGTATTGGGGTGTAACAGCACATCGGACTGTGGAAATGCGCGCTCAAAAAATAAGCGGTGCAGGTTCTGGCTGACTGAAATTGTTAATTTGGTTGTGCCCTATCATAATCTGGACATCCGGATCAGATCAGGTTCACCAGGAATCCAAGGATAAAACCGACAAGTGATCCAATGTAAATGGACATGACCGCTGACTTGCTCGCATCTTTCATCAGTGCCCGTAGTATCGGGAGGATCACGTAGAACATTGCACCGATGGCAAGCCCGTCGAATACCATATCAAGGGGGGTTGATGAATAAAAATAGCCAGCACCTCCGCCAATTATGGTGGGGAGACCTCCAACAAGTAACAGGAGTACCATTGGTATCATCCGCTTTTCCTGCTTTCCAAGAAAGGGAGATGCAATGGGAAATCCCTCCATCATATTCTGCAGGATGAAGCCGACAAGGATCACGAGAGTGATCCCAACAGGGCCTATGGCGTTGTAAGAGGCGCCAAAAACAAGCCCCTCGGTGAGGTTCTGAAAACCAATTCCAAGTGCAATGAACAAGGAAAGCAGGTATGGCGAGCCTGAAGTCTTTGACCTGAATTCAGCAAGAAACAATATACCAAAACCAAGTATCAATGAAACTGAAAAGATTGTATCATATAACAGGTTGGTACCGTAACCTGCCAGTGAACCATTGTACATAATTGAAGCGGAATCCGTGAAAACGTCGGCAATCAGGAAGATCAGTATCCCGACAGCGATGGCGCCAAGAAACCTTGAAGCTGATTCTTTCATGTTCTTGTGAACAACCAGTGGAAGCGTTATGAAAATTGACAAACCCATTACTGCAGAAAGTATCAATACGCTTAGTATTTCTATCATTGTAAGGACAACCTTACACAATATTTAACCTTATTTGACTCTTATTTGGCAAATCATTAGAATGGACAAGAACTGAATTAACAATTTCGACGGGTGGCAATCTCATTGTGGAAAGTGCTTAAATTCCAACGTTCTGGTTGTGGTGAACACAGAAATTGCGAAGTTGTTGCAGCGGCGGGGATATGCATATGGCCAGCAACCAGTTCAAGGTGAGTCCAACTTTCATACAAGCACTGAGGCTACGGCGTTTAAATACCATAAGGGCGTAACTTGAAACATGAGTGGAAAGGTCGCGAATACAGTAATTGATTCCCTGGTCAGCATGGGCGTTGAAAGGATTTATGGCATTCCAGGAGATTCCCTGAACCCATTGATGGACGCCATTCGGCAGAACAGCCGGATAAGTTTTATACAGACAAGGCACGAAGAAGGAGCAGCCCTTGAAGCATCATTTGAATCAAAGCTTACAGGAAAGGTAAGCGTCTGCGTTGGCACGTCCGGCCCAGGATCAATACACTTGCTTAATGGACTGTATGACGCGAAAATGGAAGGGGTGCCCGTGATTGCACTCACCGGCCAGATAGAGACAGACCTCATTGGCAGCGATTATTTCCAGGAGATAGATACGAACCGCCTCTTCGAGGATGTTTCCGTATTCAACGCGAGGATCGTGAACCCGGAGAATGCAGAAAAGATTGTTGTCAGGGCTTACAGGGAGGCGCTTTTTAAGAGAGGCGTTGCCCATATCAACCTTCCCGTAGACGTGCTCAGGCTGTCCGCCCCAAAGATGGTTAATCTGTCTCCGGGGATTTTCCCACGACTTGATTACGCACCTGATCTGGCCGAGGCAAGGAAGGCAATTAACGAATCCAGGAAACCGGTGCTTTTCATAGGAAGAGGGTGTACAGGCCTTGAACCTGAGATTTATGCCTTTGCAGACGCCACAGGGTCCCCCGTAGTGTACGCTCTTAATGGCAAGGGCATAGTTGACGACAATGACCCAAGGGTCATGGGCAGCATTGGGCTGCTCGGTACCAGGCCATCCGTTGATGCCTTCAGGGAATCGGATCTTCTTGTCATGATAGGCACATCCTTCCCCTACGTTCAATTCATACCTGATGGAGTCAGAAAGATACAGGTCGATACCGATCCGGGGAAGATAGGGAAGCGGGTTCCGGTGGATATCCCGATTGTCTGCACAGCAAAATATTTTCTCGATAACATCAAGCCTGACGTGAAGAAGGCAAAATTGTTCCAGACTCTTGCAAATGGCAAGGAAAAATGGATAAGAGATATGGTCGCAATGGAGAATAAGGCATCTGATCCAATTCTCCCGGAATCTGTTGCTGCTGAGCTTTCAAGGAAAGCTGCAAAGGATGCAGTGATTATTGCGGACACCGGAAACGTCACCGTATGGACGGTAAGAAATTTCAGGACGGGCGCGGGCAGGAGATTCATCTATTCCTCCTGGCTCGGGAGCATGGGCATTGGAATACCTGGATCCATTGGCGCTTCCTTCGCAACTGACCGGCAGGTCATCGCACTCGTGGGCGACGGCAGCTTTGCCATGACAATGATGGAACTCATAACTGCAGCGAAATATGAAAGGCCGGTGAAGATAGTGGTGTTCAACAATTCAGAACTTGGAATGATAAAGTTCGAGGAAGAGGTAATGGGGTACCCGGATTTCGGTGTTGATCTGTATCCACAGAATTTTGCCGGCATAGCAAACGCCATCGGGATTAAAGGCATCAGGGTTGAAAGATACAGTGACCTTGCTGCGGGAGTATCAGAACTGCTTTCCACTGAAGGCCCAGCAGTCCTGGACGTTGTAGTAAGCGCAGATGAGAGGCCAATGCCGCCAAAGCTGCAGTTCTCCCAGGTAAAAGGATATGTTACCTCCATATTGCGCGAGAACCTGAGCTTCCTGGATTAGTGTCATGGAAGTCACCACTGACCAAGGTGCAGATCATGCCGACTGGCGTTCATTCATGCCGGTGCCTGCGGATCAATCTTCTCCTGTATGACTTCATGCACGCTGTGCAGACATAGTATATGCTTAAACTGCGCCATTGAAGAACTCCATAGGTGGCCAGCAAAATTGCTGCTATTGCGCCAGCGTCATAAATCAGGCCGATGTCGTATGCAGGCGTTGGCAACTTGATGACGGGTGATACAAACTTTACCATCACTGTGGAGTTTTTCAGGGAAACAGAGAAATTCACGGTCTGGACGGAGAAATTTCCATTGAAGGAGGTGATGGTAGCGGTGTAGTTTCCCTCCGGCAGGGATATGTTCTGGCTTTCACCAAATCCCATGGAGGTCATGTTTCCAACCGAGACTGACCATACAGTGTAAGGGGGGAGACCGCTCTGCATGAATGTCACCACTGGGTTCTTTGTCATCTTTATTGCAACGGACTGGTTAAAGGTGAAATTATATGGCCGGCCGCCGTTTATTCCCGGGGAAAAGAATAGGTTGAAGGACGTGACTTCTCGCGTAGAGTTGAATGTGAGCGACACCGGGTATTTAGAATCGGATGGAATGGTCAAAAGCCTGGTCAGGGTATAATTATAACCTCCGGAAGACATCATCCTGGCTTGAAGCAGGTAGGATGCCTCGTTGAGTCCAATGTTTGACACGAAGAAAGACGCTTCAATTTCATTTCCCGATGAGCTGGCAGAAAAATTGCTGACCATGATCCTAATGCTTGGTTCCACAGATATTGGGAAAAGCATGGAAAAATTCTTTCCCTCGAGTGTGTAATTGTTGCATTTGAGCATAACAGTGGCGATGTAGCTGCCTGGTTGTGTTGAAACTGGAATTGAGTAAGATCCGCGAAGGATCATGGGTGTTTCGGAACCAAGCATCATCTGGTGCGATCCGATCAGGTTTGTTGTCTCGGCAAACCCTCCAATATCAAGTGTGATGTTACCCAGTGATATCGTGCCGGTTGAAACAGTAGTCAAGTTCAATGTCGAATTCCCCACTGTTAACGACTTTGTGTCTAAGGAGAGGAAAAGATCCGGAAGGTCCAGGTTGAATTTTTGTATCACGTTTGCCGCGATTGGAGCGGGGAACGGAGCAACCGAGAAATACGAAGTGATGCCAGCCATTTCCACTGAATAGTCCCCCACGTAGGTCAGATTATTTGATGAATTTAAAAGGGAGTTGGCAAGAGAGAAACCAAATATCCCGTCCTGCAAGAATGGTAAGGAAAAACCAGACTCCCCGATCATGATGGAAAGATCATGATTCCACAGGGCGGCAACTGCGGACTGTTGAGTTGAAATCATTGCGGGCATCACGGATGGAGTTCCGTTCATGAAGCGTCCACTGGGTGTGATGAATTTCAGCTGTTCATAGGTGTAAAGCATAATGGCGGAGTGATTGGAAACCATGAATGGCGAATCCACGTATGTCCCATTGCTGTATTCGCCGCTGACAAGATACGCTGTGGAATTGCCATTTAAGATTAGCATGTTCTTTTCGGGGTTAAGTATCCTTCCTGTCGTAAAAGTGTGCTGGAAGCCGAGAGGGATGTTGTCCCTGACAGACAGATATGTTGAGTTATAGAGTAGGATGTTGAACATTCCCATACCATACATGGCTTCAGTATCATTGGATAAAAGTGTTATTTCAACACTCTTGATTTCTATCCGTGTATTAGCATTAAGCCCGTACCATGCTGTAAAGCCGGAAGAGGAGTATGCGCTGGCCTGACTTACAGGAACCGGGACTTTAACAGGAATGGAAACAGATTCGAGAATACTGTCTCCGCCGGTACTTGGAAATGTGTAATTTTCAATAGTTGTCCCATTGGCCATGACGTTGATGAAATCAAGGCCGCTGCTGTCGTTGCCGCT
Organism: bacterium; assembly: GCA_027368075.1. Taxonomy (GTDB): domain Archaea; phylum Thermoplasmatota; class Thermoplasmata; order Thermoplasmatales; family Thermoplasmataceae; genus B-DKE. The sequence continues at coordinate 7,856 of DAICSO010000034.1, read as the reverse complement.
AAATGTCATGTTAACGATAATCGAATCGTCATACGCAGTGGGAGCAGTTACATTTCCATGCGTGAAAGTGATCTTGTTGTAACCGGCTTCTCCAAATGATCCGGAGTTCCCGGATGCCGGAGCGATCAGGTATCCGTTAACATAAGAACCGACAGCGGATCTGTGGTAAAGGCCGTCATAGGTTGTGTTGTATGAGTAGATGGTGCTGTTTACAGCCTTGATGCTAAGGCCCCTCGCAATGGAAGGGGTAGATGAATTTTGCGTGCCTATGGTTGATGATAGAAATCGTGCGATGGAGTGGTCAATGTTCAGGGAACCGTGAAATCCGAAGCTAGAATTGCTTGTGAACAGGGAAGCGCCTCCGGTCATAGATCCATTTCCAATATTCATGTTGAGGGTAATGTTGCCTGCGCCGCTTACGGTGGCAGTGCTTATGACTGAATTGTTGATCCATGCAGATCCATAATCATCAATGTTCATGACTGATCCAGTTTCACCAACAAGAATCAGGTTTGTATCATTGACCACCAATTTCGAGCCAGGCATTACTGTAAGGTTCTGGAACAGATAATAAGTGGTTCTCGTAACGCCATTTCCAATTGCAATCCGGCCGTTATCTGCAGGAGATGAATTAGGAGCTCTTACCACGCCAACCTCTCCATGTTGGGTGACAGGGAAAAGACCGAATAGGAATACGACCAATACAAGACCAATGACAATAAGTAGTCTAATTGTAGTATATCGGGAACGCATTCTTGGTCAAATAAAGACCTGATTTAAAGCTTTTTTAACTATAAAACGGTAATTTGATGCCGCGCTAAGCGCAACATAATGAAATAATTGCATCTTTGCGCAATCACACTTACGTGTCAACATGAATGTAGGCATCCAGGGAGTCCTTTACCTGCTGCCATGTCTTGCTTTTCCGGGTCAGGTAAGAGAGCTCGCTTCTCGAGAGCCCAAGGGTTATCCTGTCTTCAGGGCGATCGAACCTGAGATGATCCTTAAGGATAAGAGACTCGGCTAGGCTCTCCATGAAGACCAGGTAGTTGTTCCTGTCAAACCTGACCGCTCGAACTGACGAGAACTTGGTGCCAACGAAGCATGCTGTGAAGAATATCCACAGGCCGACCCTGGTGAAAATCCCGCGATCCCTGTTAAACAGCATCATATCCCCTATCCCATAATTGCATCCGATCATAAGGTCACGCATCGTGGTAAAATTTCTGGCAGTTCTCCTGATGATATTAGCAGAAAGATTGCGCTGTGATCCAGCAACGCACTCATAGTCCTCAAGTTCACTGCGAGGATAGGCTATTATTCCTGACAGAACAGCAATCCTGCTGTAAAGGTCAACATCCTCGCCAGCCTCAAGTTCACGCCAACCTCCCGCCTCGTTGAGCAGCGACATTGGTATAACAGGCAGTTCTGTGAAAAGCATCTTCTTTTCCATCAGGTTAATGAATTTGAGTATGAGGTCTGCGTGGGAATAGTCATAAATGTAATCCAGATCAAAGAAAACCAGGAACTTTCCAGAGCATCTTGCAGAGACCTGTTTCTTGCAGGAACCGGAATTACCGTGATCAAGCCTTGCTATAATGACCTGTGGAAATTTTTGCTTGATGGACTTAGCTATGCCTGCAAGCGCGTCTGGGTTTGGCTCGTAACCTATAACAATCTCGTATGGTACGGAAATTTCATCCCCAATCTCAAGCATCCTTGACAGCGAATGGGTATAATGACCGGGGTTTCCCTTTAACACTGTAGCAAAGGAAACCATGCGATCCTCCGGATCATGTTCCACAACCGGGACGATTCTCAGCGACCTTTCTCTCAGTTCTTCTGTCAACGTTATAGTATATATATTTAAGTTAAATTCTTTTTTGTTTCAATCCCTGAACTTGATCATCTTCAACGTCGGCTCAAGGTCCCTCTTTATTATCTCCTCTATACCAACGCCCTCGTCCTGGGCCTGCCTGCAAAGTTTAACTGTAATCTCATGGTCAATAGTTCTTTGCTCGCCCGTCTTGGTGTAGATAATCATCTCACCTAAATCTTCGCAGTCTATCACAGATGACAATGATATTTCACCATTCAAACTTTCTGTTCCGGAACTGGATAAGTTATGATCATAGCATACCGGGAACGCTTAAATTTCGCTTTCACTTTCGTGCAGAGCGTCAATTGAATATATATGCTCTTATGTATATTCCTGTGATCGAATTGAGTCTTGACATCGATAGCTTCATGGATGAACTGGATAGGCACATCTCAACTACCGGTATACTGACATATCTGTCTGAAAGGGGAACTGAAACATGGGACGTCACCAGGAAGGGTGAGAAGCTGTTCCTTGGGACAAACAGTTCGCAGAATTCCCGTTTCAGGGCCATTCTCACGAGGACAATAAAGAACAGCCAGATAGTATCCGTGATACTCAGGTCCTTCACAACGGAAAAGGATCCCTTGAGTGGCTTCCCGGTGAAAGAACTCAGGGGATACCTGCTGTCGGTGGAGAACGATCATCTGAAATGGTATATGATAGATGCGGAAGACCTCATGGAATCCCATAACACAGACTCTCTCTCCGGAGACAAGCTTGAGCCGGAACAGTCCGTGATATACTGCGGCCCAAACGACAGGTGTATTGACTCCGGTGGACGCGAAATCCTCACTGTAACAATAGCATCATCCAGGACGAAATAGGAGTTTTGTGTGAACTGTCGCAGGAAGAATGCCAGCAAGATTTATTGTTTTTCTTTTGTCCCACACTATTGCCGGAACATGAGTTCCAGATGTGGCAAAAAGGTTATGGGGACACATGCCCATGAGAGTTCGATATACCATTACGGTTACAGAGAAAAAAGCCTGAATGATGGAACTATGGGGTTTCCGGAGGCTTCCAAATTAGACCATCGACAAGATAGATTGAGCCGATGATCAGGAAGGCAAGAAATGACAGTATTGCCAATATCATGAAATACGGATACAATGAGTACGGAAGACTCGTGTTTATCATTGAATATTGTGTCGCGGGGTATGCGTTAGATATTATTACCAGGCTGTATGATCCAGATAGATGTGCAAACATATAGCCATTGGAGACTGAATAGAAAACTCCACCCATCTCGATTTCTGATGCCGTTACTGGTGGAACGGAGTATATCTTCACATTGGAAGCGTTAATCAATGGTAGATCTGCAGTTGGAATAAGATGTGAAGAGGAGAGATTGTTTGAAAAAACCTCAAGTATTTTTGAACCGGTCATGGATAAAGAGTTTGAGGAATAGATGCCTGCTTTAAGTTCGTGAAAATTGTGTCCAAGATCATATGAGACATAGCCATTAACCATGATGACTGCAATAATTGCAAGACCGGCCACTAGCAAAATTGTGCCTCGTTTTACACGGGCTTTGTTCATTCTTTCTCATCTGAATTTCTCATATAAGCTTTCCACAAAGCTCTCGACCGTTAAAACATGGATGGCAATTCCTCCTCGGTAAGGCGATGAGAAGATTGTACAAAATCCAAATCTTTGGGTCACTAAACTACATTTCAAGAACGGGCAAAACTACAATCATGATTCTAGGCGGAAGGTTCATCTTTTTCATTTAGAAAGCAATAAGCCTGCCCCGCTGCACCATCTCTGATAGGTCATTCTTATTATAACAGTATTTAAAACATGTAGCTAAGTTAAATAGGGAAAAAGCAATGACCCCTCCATGGAAATATCCGCGATCAACCTCACCAAGAGTTTTGGTGTTGAAAGAGGAGTTACTGACCTGAATTTCAAGTTTGACAAGCCCGGTCTCGTCGGGTATCTCGGCCCTAACGGTGCCGGGAAGACCACCACTCTCAAGTTGTTCAGCAACCTCCTTTTTCCGACTTCAGGAAATGCTATTGTTAATGGAATAGACGTAAGGGAGAACCCCGCCGAGGCGCTTTCCAGCATCTCTGCGCTCGTTGAATCACCTGAACCATATCCACACCAGACTGCATCGGAATTTCTAGAATTTGTCGGCAGGATCCGGGGGATGAATCCTGTAGATACGAAGAAGAGAATCACGGATCTCGCTGACAAGCTTCACCTTGAATCCCTGACAAAGAAGACGGGAAAGATGTCTAAGGGAAACAAGCAGAGGGTAATGCTGGCTGCAACATTTCTCCCCGATTCTGACATATTGCTGCTTGACGAACCCACAGGCGGTTTGGATCCCGCCGAGGCAAAAGACGTACGGGAGGTACTCAAGGAGATGAAGAAGGATAAGCTAATCATAATGAGCTCTCACCTGCTATATGAAGTCACGGATGTTGCCGATGACATAATTTTCATCAATGGCGGAAAAATTTTGCTCATAGATACAGTTGAGAATGTTTCCAGCAAGTTCGGAGGGAAGAATAATACCGAGGGGCTGGAAGATACTTATATCAAGCTTATCCGGGAGGGACAGCTATGATGTCGGCGGTCAGGGAAACAAAAGTATTCATGGACCAGAATCTCCAATTTTACCTCAGAACAAAAAGATTCATATTTTTCATAATATTGATTGCACTCATAACTGCCGTTATCTACGGACTCATAGGAGGTGGAGTCGTCCCAACTCCCCCTACCGCAGCAGGCTTTGACACATTTTACTTCGCATTCGTTACCGACCTGGTGATCATACTCGGCGCATTTCTGGGTGGAGACGCCATGGCTACAGATTTTTCACTAAAGACGGGATCGTTTGTACTTTCGCAGCCTGTCAAGAGGGTATCCATTCTCATTGGAAGATATCTGGGTGCACTTGCCATAGGGGTGGCAATAGTTACCCTTTACTATGTTCTTGGGTCGCTGGGTATGCTTTATCTGTACAGGGGAGTGCCTGTTCAGGTCGGTGAATCATACCTTCTTTCTCTGGTCTTCGTGGCATCTGCCATAGCCCTTAGCTTCCTGTTCAGCTCGATGTTCAGGAACGGGTCCACGGCATTAGTTACTGCAATTATTCTGATGTTGCTTGTTTTTTCCATTGTCACGGGCGTTCTGGATCTCACAAACATTGAGCCATGGTTCATACTGACCTACGGGGGACAGATAGTCACCGACATTCTTGTCGTGCCATATGGCCCGCACAAAACTGTTATTGGGAACGGCAGATTCTCAGTAACCTCATATACGCCATATGTATGGGAAGGGTTAGTGATAATGGTAGGATATCTGGTCATAAGCCTGGTTGTCTCAATCATAATATACAACAGGCGTGAAATTTAGATCATTATCTCTATTTTTGATCGTGTGATCAATGAATCCGCAATCTTCATTGCTTTCGGAAAGCAAGAGCCTGAGAAAATTATCCACTGAACTCAGGGTGAAAGAATACGAGGTCAGTTTTGTACTGGTGGAAAAACCCTGAATGAGATGGATTGAAACATAAAGAGCGATCGGAAGAAGAACTAAGGAAAGAGACATACAGATCGCAACCTGCAGTTTAAGCGTATCAACTCAGTGGCAATGAAATTCATGAAGAAGAACCAGTCGATCATTTCCATCGATACAAAGAAGAGGGTGATCATGGGCAACTTCAAGAACAATGGAAAGCGACATAGAAATACTACGAGGTCAATGTGTGCGATTTCATGCAGCTGGCTGTAGGAAAAGCAGTCTCTTACGGTTTACAAAGCTCAATGAGGGACATGTCAATGTTGGCATAGGTCATGATATCGCCGAGTTAGCAGTGGAGACCATAAGGGAATGTTGGGACAGAAGGGATAACATGGCACCAGAAAACTGCATATAATAGCAAACGGCGGCAGATCCAACGATTCAAGGGTCAAGCTGTGGTGGATCGAGCTGCAGAAACAGCAGAATAAACAGGTCTTGAAATATCGGTGTGTCACTTCTCTCAGTGACAAGCAAATGGAACAAAAAGGGGTGCAGGTTATTCTCATTCATAACAAAGAACTGCAAGGGAAAAACACATATCCAATTAGAAGTGATTGGAAACCCTACAGCAAATACAATAACAGAAAAAAGCTTTAGGGCGAAGTGCAGCATTCATCGTGCCAGTTATGAGAAAGGAATTGTCGTTCGCGACGAGAATATGCCAAACTAAACATACAGACAGATGAATTCCACAGGGAATGGAAATAAACTTATAGCCTCAAAAAAACAACAACCATGTCATTATAATACTATGACACCACTCCGGGTACCAGGAGGTTCACTTTGATCGCGAACTGCCGAGGACAACTACGGCCAATACATAACTTGAGGCTTCACGAACATCCCCGAATAAAAGCCGTGGGTAAACGGCCATATTTTTCTCCTTATCTCAGCATTGATAGACAATCCCGTAAAAAAATAACTCGGTTCTGAGATACAGTCATTGAGGAACAGGAAACGGAGGACAAGAGAAGTCTTGGATGTAGGATTATATACACGAAAGAGCGAAGAGATATGAAACAATTGAAAATAAAGGTAATTGAAAGAATATCGGAAAACAGCGCAGCGTAAACGGGTACCAAGGATAATTGTTCAAGATAGCATGTGCTAAAGAAATGTTTAAGTAATATCATATAAATATAGAATCATGGTAGATGAAAACAAACCCGTCGTAGGTGACATAAAAGAGAAACGTCCGTGGGGATGGATTACAGCGATAGTTATTGTTGCTATTGTTGCATTCTCTGCAGGATATTTTCCATTCCATTCTACAACGTCATCGAACACGGTGCATGTACAGTTTTATTCGAGCCTGGCCCCAAGTGAAGCTAGCTATATGAACAACACCATTATTCCACAATTTGAGAAGGCATATCCTGGAATACAGGTAACGCTAGTCAATGTAGGAAGCGGTGACGTTTCAACCGATGTACTCGCAATGGAACAATCTGGAAACGTAGGACCCGTCGTTGCAGCCCAGGATAATCTTGAAATTGGGCAGCTTATTTATAGTTCATCAGGAAACGTATTGATGAATCTAACTGGAACTTCTAGTGCAATTCTCCCTCAAACCATGATACCTGCTGCATTAAATCTGACAAATTATGAGAAACAGGTATTCGGTGGCATATACTTCTTCCCATTCAGGGGAAATGTTCCACTTGTATTCTACAACAAGACTTCGTTCTCAGCGGCTGGAATTAGTGCACCACCTGCAAATTATACGCAGCTTCTAAAAGATGCGATAGCTCTTAAGACCCATTTCGGAACTGGTCAGATAACGATACAGGGTGGATCAACCAATGGAGTCAGGGGAGGTTCAAGTACCGCAACGGAAATGTATCAGATGATGGTACAGTTCGGTGGAAATCCTCTTTACCTTAATGACAGTGGGGACATAGCGGCTATGCAATACCTGTATAATCTCAGCCCATACCTAAACTCAGGGTATCATTCCGGATATTGGGGAACTTACAGCGGACTGGCTACGGGCAAGTACTCTATGGTGGACTACCAGTGGCCATACGTATACAACAGTCTTATTTCCTCGCCATACAATATGACTAACAAAACGCTTGGATTTTATCCGGGTCCAGCAGGACCGGTTAATGGAAACCATGTCCTTGGTGGGGATGTCCTGTTTATACCAAAGGGAGCAACCAATGTACCAAGCTTGGAAGCTTTCATAAGTTTCTTGCTCAGTCCAAAAGCACAGCAAGAAACACTGCTTAACCTTTCATGGGTCGCAATAAACAGCGCTGCTTATAACAATCTACCTGCACAATACACAGCAATTGACACTGCTCTGGGTCAAGCCATATCGTCCGGTGTTTTCTTGCGAAATCCCACCCCTTGGATAACGGAATGGCAAACAATATTCTGTAACGATGTATTCAATAAACTCTTTCCAGTTTCTGGATCATCAAGTGGATAC
>DAICSO010000033.1:0-14719 GCA_027368075.1 bacterium | reverse complement strand
GATATGACTCCAGCCACTCCAGATGGGCTCTCTGGGATGGGCATGTATGTGAATGCATTCAAGCATGGAATTGATGTGGTTACTGCCAACAAATCCCCGCTGGCAATGCACTGGTCAGAAGTCATGAACTCAGCGAGGATAAATGGCAGGAAGATAAGGTACGAAGCAACCGTTGCCGGGGGTACACCCCTGTTCAACCTTATAGACTATTCTCTCATGCCAGTCGAAATTGTAAGAGTCAGGGGGATAGTCAGCATGACGGTAAACTTCGTTCTTGACAGAATGCTCCATAACCTTGATTTTAATCAGTCCATAAGCATGGCACAAAGAGAGGGCATTGCCGAGACAAATTTCCATGATGATACCCTCGGTATCGACTCCGCCAGGAAAACTGTCATCATAGCCAACTCTATTTTCGGATCAAATATTTCCCTCAACGATATTGAGTTTAATGGGGTGGAGAACCTTTCAGATGGTATAGAAGAGATGAAAAGAAGTGGAGACAAGTACCGCATAGTTTCTGATGTCTATCGGAGAGGTAGCGAGATACTTGCTTCTTCCAGGCTCCAGGCTATGGAACCCCTTGATCCGCTGGTATCGCTCGGAACATCATCGCTATGTTATCTCCTGGAGACGACGGACGGATCGAAATACTTTGTCGGCAATATACGGGATGGCCCTTTGGAAACCGCTTCCGCGGTCCTGAATGACGTTATGCTAATTTCCAGGCAAGGGGCATAAAGCTTCCAAAAACTGGTTTGCGGAATGCCTAAGATTTAACTGCCGGGGCTAATTTTGTTGGAAAGGCGCTTATACAATGCACTTTATTTGGCTAACCAATAATTTTTAGGACTGAATTCCAGTGAGATCACTGATGGGATGCGAGGCTTTCATACCCTGGCCTGAAATTATGAACCACTGATTTTAATATGCCGATGAAGCAGGTTGCAATCCTATAAATATGATCTCAAAATTGCCAGGAGTGAAGCAGATCGGGCAGAGAATAATTTATGATGAGTTAAGTGAAATCCTTGAACCCGAACATACAGCTCTGGTAGTGTGGAACACGCAGAATTCTCTTGTTACAAAAATTTTCAACACAGAGGAATTTAAGGTGAACATGGGTAAACTCATTGCAAGTGCCAGAATGGCGCATTTATTGATATTCTTCAACAGGTATTCTCCTTCAGATTCTTCCTTTGAGTTCCCGTGGGCTTTCTACATATCAATGGTAAGGAAAGGGATTTCGGATCCATTGAGACTTCCAAGATATTTTGATCCCGGCACCGAAGATGACAGCATCCATCCCTGCGTATCTCCGGCAATGTATGATACGGTTCTGAAGAACAGCTCCATGAGTATTTTCTATGGCACCCAGTTCGAGCACATGATAAGAGCTGCAGGCATAACCACACTCCTATTTTCAGGGATTGGAACGGAACTTGGAATAGAGAACAGTGTCAGGGATTCCTCCATGAGGGGATTTTATACCATAGTCTGTTCAGATTGTGTCTCCTCATTGAACAGGCCAGCCCATGATTTATCACTCAGAAACATGGGTAATGTGGCGGTAATTCTGAAACTCGGGGAAATAACGGATACCTGGCTAAGAGCGCGATCCGCATGACAGAGATCAGGAAATTTGTAATACCCATTAATATTAGAAGCTTGAAGACCGCAAACATCTATACCATAAGCAATGGCAGGAGGACGGTTCTGATCGATACCGGCATGTCCGGATCAACCCTTGAATTCCTGAAATCAAGCGATGTGGAGGTTGATTCCATAGACGAAATTCTTCTTACCCACCTCCACTTTGATCATATAGGTGGAGCAGGTAGGCTGCAGAATGACCTGTCAATACCGGTGAATATCGGCTCAAAGGATGCCAACATCATAAACAGGATGATAGAAGACCCGGAAAAATATCTGAAGAATGAAGTTGAATACCTGAAATACATCGGGTTCCCGGAAAATCAGCTGGCAATTGCGGAAAAGACAAATCCTGTCAGGGAAACATACAATATGGCTTCGGAAATAGATAAGCTCACGCCATTGGAAGGGGGTAAACCATTCCGGGAATTTCCAGAATTGTCGTTGTTGAGTGTGCCCGGCCACACCCCTGGGTCAATGACTTATGTCGTTAAGGAAATGAACACCGCGTTTACCGGCGATCACGTAATAGAGAAGATAACCCCGAACATATCGTATTATGATGGGGATTCTGACATGCTTGGACTTTACATGAAAAGCCTTATCGCACTGAGAGAGACAGAGATAGAAATGGGTTATTCAGGACATGGGGCGGATATTTACAACCTTGGCTACAGGATCGATGATATCCTTGCCCACCACAAGCTCAGGCTATCGGAGATCTACGCCCAGTGCACCGACTGGCTTACTCCGTACGAGATATCAGCTCGCATCCGCTGGAACAGGGGCAGGACACTCGAAGACATGACTGGAATGGAAAGGATATTTGCACTCGGGGAAACTCTTGCCCACCTGAGGCATCTCGAGAATATAGGGCTCATTTCAAAAATAGACAGGGAAGGAAAACTGTTCTATAAAATATAGATTTGTATGGAATAAAAGATTTATTCTGCCTAGAAGAATGTTTTCTTTATGGCTCCGTCTACCTTTGTTTTCAGGTCAGGAGTAATCTCTGTAATATTGTGTGCCGATTTTGCGTGTTCGACGATTTTTGGCGTCAGGTCTTCTTTGGTCTTTGCCTTGGTTTCAAACCCACATTCCATCCCGATGTCCTTGCATTTAAAGCTGTATGGTGCCATGTTTCTCACTCAATCATTAGGTGGACGTTATTAAATGTTACCGCTTCCAATCTCACTAAATGTTGTGGATATAATCATTGTCCGTGTATTGCAAAACAAAACGATCTAAAATATGCGGAAGCCGGGATTTGAACCCGGGTTAAGGGCTTGGGAAGCCCCTGTGATGACCGCTACACTACTTCCGCAGCATTGTTACCCAAAGGGTGTTCTGGAATATTGAAAGCTTATACATAAACAAAGCGGAATTACCCTCGGTGACCATTTGGATTGTGGCAGAAATGCTTTCTATAATATTTTCCCGAAAAACAAAAAAATTATAGCAAATGGGTTCCTATGCTCCTGATTGCCATACCTAGGCGGGCGAAGAAGCTCAATCGTGAATACTCTCCTGATTATTTCCGCAGGCTATTTGCCTTCAGGCATTGCATTCGGATCAATCTCGACAGCCCTCCGCATTCCGGGAATTTACACTATTTCCCTTTCACTTTTTGTCTACTCCGGGGCTGTGCAGTCAGCATTCCTCGGTTACTGGGCAGCAGGCATCGACCCCCTCTCATTAATCGTCACCGCATTCCTGCTGAACCTGAGGCATACTTTTTATGGTGCGCACATAGAAACCATGAGTGGAAATATCAGGTTGCGCGACATCGGTATCATCGGACCCCTGCTCACGGACGAAGTTTATGCCATAGCTGTAAGCTATCCGTCTCTCTCCCTGCCAAATCTCCATGGGATTTCAATCTATGCCTATTTTAACTGGATTGCCGGAACTGCAATAGGCATAATCGCCATATATTATGCCCCATCAGTTGTTCTGAACATACTGTTCCTCGCACTCCCTGCATTGTTCCTCGGCCTTCTGGTGCCAAGGATCAGGAACGGGTATGGGCTGGTAACTGCCATAACCTCTGGAGTGCTTGCACTTGCGGGCCGTCTGCTCGGCCTCGCCCCATATTTCCTTATAGTTCCCATATTGATTGGCGTGATAACGGGATTAACTGCCGGAAAGATGGCAAAGCGGTGGTCAAAATGAGCTACACGCTGATATACCTCCTGGCTGCCCTGGCACTGCTTAGCGTTTTGCAGAGGGTCATCCCTTGGTTGTTCTACAAGAGGCTAAAATCCGGAAACTCGCTTGAAAAAACGTTTGATCTTTTTGCCATATCCGCGTTCTCAGCGCTGCTTGTATACAACGTCCAGAGCCTGGGCCTCGTCACGTTTATCTCCCTTGCCGTTGCCCTGGTTGTTGCTATGAAATTCCATAACATAGGGCTTACGGTTCTCGTTGCACTGACCGTGCTTTCGGTTTCTCTGGTTATTTAAAAAAAAAAGGGAAGGGGTGTTCAGTACCAGCCCCTTGACTTCATTGCATCTGCGACTCTCTTGACGGATATTATATAAGCGCCCATCCTTGGATCGACCTTGTATTTGTCCGCCATGGCGAGCACGTCGTTTGCCGCCTGGGTCATTTTCTTGTCCAGCTTCTCGTATACTTCTTCCTGCGTCCAGTAGTACCCGCCAACGTTCTGCACCCATTCAAAGTATGAGACCGTAACTCCGCCAGAGTTAGCCAGGAAGTCTGGAAGAACAAGAACTTTGTTCTTGAAGAATATCTCGTCAGCGTCAGGTGTAGTAGGTCCGTTCGCGAGTTCAAGGATGACCTTTGCCTTCACCTTGGAAGCGTTAGATCCCGTTAGCTGGTTCTCTATTGCCGCAGGAATAAGGACGTCCACCTTGAGTTCCAGGAGTTCCTCGTTGGTTATGTTCTTGGATCCAGGGAATCCCTGTACGGTGCCCGTCTTCTTCTTGTGATCTAGCAGTTTTTCATAATCTATGCCATTCTCTGAATAGATTCCGCCCTTTGTGTCCGATATGGCGACGACCTTGGATCCGGGGAAGTGCTCATTAACAAGCTTGTGGGCAAACTGCCCTGCATTCCCGAAGCCCTGGACCGCTACTGTAGCCTTCTTCATGTCAAGTCCTATCTTTTTGGCTCCCTCTCTCAGGACGTACATCCCGCCCTTTGCGGTTGCGTCTCCCCTGCCGAGAGATCCTCCGAGGTCAAGCGGCTTGCCTGTGATTACGCCAGGAGCAGAGTGTCTTACTACATTCTCGTATTCGTCCATCATCCATGCCATTATCTGCGGTGTCGTGTAAACATCCGGCGCCGGAACGTCGATCTCTGGACCTATGGAATCAGCTATAGCCCGGATGTACCCCCTGCTCAGCCTCTCCAGTTCTCCAGCGCTCAGTTTCTTTGTATCGCATATAACTCCACCCTTTGATCCTCCATACGGAAGGTCAGTTACTGCAGTCTTCCAGGTCATCCAGGCGGATAGAGCTTTAACGGTTGAAAGTGTCTCCTGCGGGTGAAATCTTATACCACCCTTTGTAGGGCCCCTTGCATTGTTGTATCTTACCCTGAAGCCGGTGAATACCTGGGTCGATCCGTCATCCATTCTCACGGGTATCCTGACCTGCAGAATTCTCTGTGGTTCACTAAGCAGGGCGAGAGCCTGCTTGTCTAGATTCATTATTTTCGCTGCTCTGTTCAGTTGCTTCACAGCAATTTCAAATGGGTCTAAATTCTCTGTCATGTTTTCACCAATTGCCCTTTCGATCAGGGCAGCCTGTAATTACTTGACAATAGTTTAACCTTTGCTGCAATATCTAAGCCACAAAATAATCTATTAAAACCCGCATCAATAATATTTTCTTATTTCCCTGTAATCGAGAGAAACGGTTTTCTCCATTGATGCGAACACAAACCTTGCAAGACGCATGTTAGTAATGAGAGGAATGTTACGGAAAATGGCAATTTTCCTTATCTGGAATGAGTCCTTAACCTGGTCAGCTACCTCACTTGGCGTGTTAATCACAAGAGATACCTGATTCTTGAACATGATCTGGTCTATCCTTGGCTCCCTGAGGTCACCCATCTTGTAAACGACAATGCTCTCAATCCCGGCGCCGAGAAGTGAATCGTGTGTTCCCACGGTTGCATATACCTGCCCCTTGAACTTCTCAAGAAAAGGCTTGAGGAATGGAATAGATGCCTTGTCGCGGTCGTTGATGCTTATGATTACTGAGCCTCCTTCCCTGAAACGCGATCCGGAAATTGCCATGGCTTTGGTTATTGCCTCCTCAGGTGTTAACCCAGCTCCCATTCCCTCACCAGTCGACTTCATCTCCGGAGAGAGGATGGGGTCCAGATCCTCAAACCTCTTGAATGGAAAGACGGGTATTTTGATGAAATAGGACTTCATTGCAGTATTTGCCCGCCGATCGATTTCCTTGCCCAGCATTGTATCCACGGCAATGGAGACCCAGTTGACTCCCGTAGCCTTTGAAACAAACGGGATTGACCTGCTGGACCTTGTATTTAGCTCTATTACATAAACGCCTGATTCATTTGACGCAAGCTGGAGGTTCGACAGCCCGATGAGTTTAAAGGCAGGCACAAGCAGGCCGACTATCCTCTCTATCTCACCCAGGACTTTCTTTGTCACAACGGATTTTCCAATGATCATAGTAGCGTCTCCTGAGTGAGTCCCTGCCTCCTCAATGTGCATACACACACCACAGATTGCAAAGGATCGGCCATCCGATACAAAATCAACGTCGATCTCGTCCGCGTCCTCAACGTACCTGCTCACAAGTATGGGGAAGCCGGGGCGTTCCCTGAAGAGTTCCTCCGATCTTTTCATCAGCGATTCACGGTCACCGATTATGTCCATAGCCCTGCCGCCTATGATAAAGCTTGACCGCAAAATGACAGGAAGGTTGATTTTCCAAAGCTTCTCGGACACTTCCTGCAGATTTGACACGGTTGTGAATTCCGGCTGCCTTATCCCGAGCTGCTTCAGTACTTCAGCGAAGTATGTCCTGTCTTCAGCGTGGGATATGTCCATGGGGTTTGTACCGAGAATTATGTCCGGTCCAAAAATATCAGATAGTCCCATTGCCATGTTCTGTCCTGTCTGCCCGGAAAACTGGATTATTATTCCAAGCGGCTTTTCCGCATGAACGATGTTAGAAATGTGCTCCAGTGTGAGAGGCTCGAAATAGAGTATGTCCGAGATATCAAAATCCGTTGAGACTGTTTCCGGGTTTGAATTGACCATGATCGTGGTATAGCCGTCATTGCGGAGTTTCTTTATTGCCTTCACCGCCCCATAGTCAAATTCAAGCCCCTGTGATATCCGGTTAGGTCCAGATCCTATGATCATGATCTTTGTACCAACCCTGGAGTTGTTTCTCTCATCCTCGCTTTCATACGTTGAATACATATACGGAGTTATGGCTACAAATTCCCCGGAACATGTATCTATGGACTTATACTGTGGAAAAATATTGTGATCAAGCCTGTACCTGAATATTTCAACTGCAGAAACCTTTGTGAATGAGGAAATAATGGTGTCAGAGATACCCAGCTCCTTGAACGAGAGAAGATTTTCCGGGACTGTTCCAACTTCAAGACTAGACAGCATATCCACAATATTCCTAAATTTCCAGATGAAGTAAGGATCATATCCACTTTTGCTTGCGATCAGCCCTATGTCAAAGTTCCTGAAAAGCGCCTCAAATATGGCATATATCCGGAGATCACTCGGAATGGATATATATTCCCATATCCGATCATCTGATTCGTACATCCGGATTTTCTCGGACATCTCGTTATCAAGCGACGAGATAGCCTTCATCGTTGCTTCCTCAAATGTTCTCCCGATGCCCATCACCTCACCGATAGACTTCATCTGCACCCCAAGCGTCCTTGCAACGTGAAACTTGTCAAACGGCCATCTTGGGATCTTTACAGTAACATAATCAAGGGAGGGTTCAAATGCAGCGAACGTGTTTTTTGTGATCGGGTTGCGTATTTCATCAAGATTGTATCCAACAGCGATCTTCGATGCTATTCTTGCAATTGGGTATCCGCTGGCTTTTGAGGCCAGGGCTGATGACCTGGATGTACGCGGGTTGACCTCAACAATGAAGTACTTTTCACTCTCCGGATCCAGGGCAAACTGGATGTTGCATGCACCTACTATGCCTATGGAAGAGATCACCTTTATTGCCGCTCGCCGCAGCATATGGTACTCGGCATCACTCAGCGTCTGGGATGGCGTCACCACTATGCTTTCACCGGTGTGCACTCCCATGGGATCGAGGTTCTCCATGTTGCATACTGTAATGCAGTTTCCAACGTGGTCACGTATGACCTCATATTCAATTTCCTTCAGGCCCAGAAGCGATGTTTCAACCTCCAGTGAATCTGACATGTATGACCTGAAGAACCATTCACAGAAACGTATAAGATCATCTTTGTCTCTAGCTATTGACCCGCCAGAGCCACCCAGGGAGAAAGACGTCCTGGCGATCACTGGAAACCTGCTTATGATATCAGCCTGCTGCTCATAATCCGCAGAAGTCAGAGTATAGGACTCGGCCACCGGTTCCCCGATTTCCATCATCCTTGCATGAAATTTTTTCCTGTCCTCTGCCACCGAAATCGACTCCACCCCTGTTCCAAGCACCTTCAGGGAAAGCTTGCGGATCAATCCGGAATTTTCAAGATCCATGGCCAGATTCAGGGCAGTCTGTCCACCCATTGAGAACAGGACAGAATCGACTTTTTCAACTTCCACAATGCGTCTGACCGCTTCTGCATTAATGGGCTCGATGTAAATGCGATCAGCAATGTCAAAATCCGTCTGTATTGTCGCCGGGTTTGAGTTCAGCAGGACCGTTCTCAGCCCCTCCTCCTTCATTGAAAGACACGCCTGGGATCCAGAATAGTCAAATTCTGCTGCCTGTCCGATGACAACTGGACCGGATCCAATTATCAGGACCGTCTTGATTGCACGATCCCTAGGCATAATAATCCTCCACTACCTTTGCCATCAAGGCATAGAACTGAGAATAATCCTTCGGCCCCGGGGATCCTTCAGGATGATACTGGACCGAATACACGGAATTTTCGTGATCGTACAGCATCTCTATCGTTCCGTCGTTTATATCCCTCTGTCCTATTTTGAGGGATGTTCCTGCAATTGAATCCGGATCTACCGCATATCCGTGGTTGTGTGATGTGATGAATATGTTCTTTCCATCAGTTACGGCATGGTTGGTCCCCCTGTGTCCAAATTTCATCTTAATGGTTCTGCCCCCGCCAGACAGGGCAAGAAGTTGATGCCCGAGACATACGCCGAATATTGGAAGTTTACCCGTATTGCTCTTAAGAAATTCCCTCACCTTTGCAAGGGCAGGATGGGAAGGGTCTCCTGGGCCATTAGACACAAAGATCGCGTCATATTCCTTCTTCATATTGGAGAAATTTTCGCTGTATGGAACAACAGTTAGAGAGAAGATTTCAGATATGCTCTCGACTAGACTCGTTTTTGTGCCAACGTCGATATATAGGATATTTCTCTTTCCCACCCCTGCAACAGTGTATGATGACGTGGTGCTAACGGCACCAACCAGGTCTGCGGCCATCGGGTCCGGCCACACATCGGGGAACTCCGGGGTGTCGGAAATGTAAGCTTTCATGACGCCATGTTCCCTTATTTTACGGACAAGCAGTCTGGTGTCTACTCCATCTATTCCAGGCACCCCGTTCTCCTTGAGGAACCTGTCAAGCTGGGTTCCGCTCTCCCCGGCATAGAGGGTCGAGTGCGCATCCCTGGTTATCACGGCGGATACCTGGGCGCGATCTGATTCCATTTTGCCATTTTGTAACGGGTAATTGCCAATTGTCGGCGCAGCAAAGACGAGCATCTGTCCCCTGTATGATGGATCGGTTATGGACTCCAGATATCCCGTCATTGCTGTTGTAAAAACGATTTCTCCGTAACTGCCGGAATCATGACCAAAACCTGACCCCTTTATTACGGTCCCGTCCTCAAGGATGAGAAATCTATGAGACAAATAGAATCCCCCTCGTTTCTGGAAAAAGCTCAGGATCGGGATTCCAATTCAACTTATCACTACCGATTGCAACGTAGAATAAAAAAATAACGTTTCAATTCCGGGGGAAATGGTTCGCGTCTGCTGGCTAATCAGGAAAATTTACGCGACCCCGCGGCTAGAGATAAAAAAACAGTCACTGAGCCTAAGAATTGGATTCGATGACATGATGAAGACATACTTATTCCCACTTCTCATGCCGTGCTGATAAAATGAGAGACTATGCTGTGATTGGAGGGGGGCACATAGGAAGGGAGATAGCGCGATTTCTTTCGAATAAAGGGTCATGCATGCTTGTAGACCCTGACAGGAGAGTCCTGGACCAGGTCTCCTCTGTTGAGAAGATAAAGGGCACGGTTGAGACAAATCCTGAGATTCTGTCCAGCAGCAATGTTTTCGTCGTCGCCTTGCCAGGAAAAATTGCGAAAAACACTGTTGCTAGGCTACTAAAGGACGGTAAGAGAGTTGTGGACGTTTCGTTCTACCAGGAAAACCCTTTTATCTTTCAAGCAAGTGTGCCTCCGAATTCTGTTTATATACCGGACTGCGGGTTTGCCCCGGGCCTTTCGAATATAATGGCCAGCTATTTATTCACAAGGTTTGACGCGAAGAAAATCGGGATATATGTTGGTGGGTTACCTTCCGAGCCGAGAAAACCGTTTCTACATAGCGTAACATGGAGCGTAGAAGGACTCATAGACGAATACATAAGGCCAGCTACGCTCATTAAGAACGGGATTACCGTTGAAACAGATCCTCTTGAAAAGACATTCAACTATCAGCCACGGGGACTTATGAAACTTGAGGGATTCTACTCTGATGGGCTCCGCACCTTGCTCAGCACGCTCCCTGTCCAGGATCTTTTCGAGATTACTCTTAGATATAAAGGGCACCTCAAAAACATGAAATTTCTCAAGGAAATGGGTTATTTCAAGGAAGAAAATGAAATGTCACCGAGAAAAGTGACAGAGAGGATTTTCTCACAATTTAATGATACCCATGACATATCTATTCTCGACGTCGTTTCTCTCGACAGGAAAGAGCACAGAATTGAGCTAAGGGACTACGGAGATGACAATTTGACCTCGATGGCCAGGCTCACGGGGCATACAGCCGCAATTACTGCGACGCTGCTAACTGAATACCCTGAGATCAGGGGTTTCGTACCACCGGAAGAGTTCGGGAGAGATGAGCAGAAAATGAACCGCATCCTTAACGAACTCAGACATGAGGGTGTGAAAATAGAAATGACCTGAATTCTGCTATGTCCGTATTTAGTGCTACCCATAATATTCTCTAGATCGGGGTATCTATTTCAACAATTCAATAGAAGTGTTGATGGCGACAAGGATAGTGCACCACAATGTTCAGATGTACCCACAGACAAAGTAGTTTTTCCAGAAGTTATGTGACGTGATAAAGTGCAGAATCAGGCTATCATTAAAGAATAGTCCCTGCAAAGTCGTATTTCATAATAATTTTGTTGTGCAACCGAACCTAATCCTGCAAAATTCTCTCGTCAAGTGATTTATTTTTTATTGTATCTTTGGCACGGAGTAGCACATCTTCCCTTGGCATCCGCCATGAGTTTAAAAGTTTCATTCTTTTCTCTTTTGCATACAAAATTTCTTGACTACTGACAGATGAGAATTCAGGCGGTTTGTGATAATCGAGAGGTATATCTTTCCTTACCTTCTCGCCTACCACAGCATAGGAATCCTTCCAAGACTTTCCAGATTGAAAGATAAAGAATGCCTCCGCCGTCGCATTTATGGAATTTTCCATTGAATTCCTGGCCTTTTTCTCGTCGATCTTGAATTCCGACATGAAATCCTGTAGGTGATTGAGAATCTTCTCGCATAAGATAACAAATTCTATGGTTTTGTCCTTTGATACCTGGAATTCTCTGTGATAACCAGATCCTTTATTCATTAGGATCGTGGCAGTTGAAACACAGCGCCCTATAGATTCGGAGGCGTAGCCTTGAACCATTTCCAGAAAGTCTGGATTCCTTTTGTTTGGCATCAGTGAACTGCCTGTGGAAAACCCATCCGGTAGTATTATGAACGCCGCATCCCCTGCGCTGAAACTTATAAAGTCCTGGGATATTTTAGATAAAAAGATCATTATTCTCAGAAGGAGTGTTGAGACATCCAGATCGTCAATGCCGCGATAAAAACTTCCAGCCATTGGATTTTGTGCGTTGGACTTGAAACCAAGACTTTTGGCCACGATCTTGAAATCTATCGGTGAAAGTGAGCCAAATCCAGAACCATAACCAAGTGGTGAAATAACTGAAAATTTTTCAGATATATCGAGAGCATCCAGTGACATATCTAAGAATATCCTGGAGAAATAGTCAAAATAGGTGGAAATCATAATTGGCATTGCCTGGCGATTGTGAGTGTAACCTGGCATCGCTCCACTGAAATCTACTTTGCGAGTCATCATTGTCTCTGAAAGGGTTGTGAGATATTGTGAAATTTTGAGAAGGTGGTCAATGTAGAACGACTTTATGTCCATGTGGCTCTGCTCGTTCCTTGAAAGAAATATGCGTAGATTCTTGTATGCATTACCACCATTTCCCTTCAGGTACTCTTCTACAAACCCATGCACATCTTCAACGGCTGGATCTATGGTTACCTTATTCCCAAGCAAACGCAAGAGTCCGGAAAGTATTGTATCGCTATCTTCTGCAGAAATGAGGGATTCTTTTCTTAATTGCAACTGGTAAGCAAGAAGAGAGACTATTTCGTAGTCCAGGAGCATGGAGTCGATCTGCGTATCCACAACTGTCATGATGTCGGAAAGATCCTTACCTGCTTCTTCTGATACTCCACCACTCCATATCTTTGTCATTGCTTCACTCTTCAATGATGATTTCATCGAACTGTTTCTTCCTTACCTTCCTTGTTGTAATTGTCTGGCTCCCGAAAACGTATATGAATCCTGGAGCTTTGCTCTGGTCAAATGTCTGGTTCTTCCCATATGTAGACATGAATATGTCATAAAGTGAGTTTGTGCTTTCAACCCCCGCCGGAATGACATTCCCTTTATATAACTTGAGTTTGACTGTTCCGTTTACAACCGCATTTATGCTTTGCTGGAATCTCTTTATGTGATCCATGGCAGGATCAAACCAAAATCCACTATAAACCATATCCGCAAACTGCTGATCCATGACCTTTTTCAACTGGCTTTCCTTCTTGTTCAAAACAAGGGACTCAAGATATTTGTGTCCGCTTATTATTGTGATAGCGGCCGGGCATTCGTAGAATTCGTGACTCTTTATGCCTACAACCCTATCCTCTATCATGTCAATTGCACCAACTCCACTCTGACCTGCTTTATAGTTCAATTCAGTAATCAGGTCGCTGAGCAGCATTGGCTTACCGTTGAGTTCAACTGGCAGTCCTCCATTGAATGTAATAGATACAACTTCCGGCTTCTCCCCTGATCTTTCAACAGGCAGAACCCACCTGTATGCATCTTCTGGAACTCCTTCGTCTACGAATTCCATGCTTGAACCTTCAACCGACCTGCCCCACAAATTCTCGTCTACAGAATATTTCCCTCCATAGGGTATCTCTATATTCCTCAATTTGGCATACTCTATTTCCTCGTCCCGGTTCATGTTCATTTCCCTGACCGGTGCAATCACTGTAAGATTTTCATTCAGCGCCTTTATGGAAACTTCAAACCTCACCTGATCGTTTCCTTTTCCTGTTGATCCGTGAACAACGGTGGTGCATTTGTTTTGTTCTGCGAATTTCACTGCCTCCATTGACATCAGAGGCCTTGCAAGGCTTGTAGAGAGAGGATATTTATCCTGGTACAGCCCGTCGTTCATTATCCCATGCGCCACGAAATCATCGGAAAACTTCTTTGTAACGTCTTCCGTAATTGTCTTCACGGCTCCAAGCTTTTTTGCCTTTTCTGCTATCCGCTGCAAGTCGTTTTTTTCCTGTCCAACATCGAGTGTTAGGGTTACGACGTCAAGATTCAGTTGTTCCTGTAACCATTTTATCATTACTGAAGTGTCTAAACCACCAGAATACAACAGAAGTGCTTTTTCCTTCATAAATAGTGATTTACCATTAGCATATTAAATTAGTTAAATATTATGTCATTTTTAATGTTATAATTGATTTACACTCATAAACAATGTTAAAATATACATACATTATGTCGATTTAATGAAAAAAAATGTTAACGAGAAAGTCACGATTGAAAGCAGGGTTGCAAGATTCCTTACGGAAAACCCGGATTATATGCTTTCATTGAGAGCTGGAGTGGTCAACGTCAGCAAACTGGCACAGCTCATATTGAAAGAAAATGACGACCTCAATCCCATATCTGTCAGAGCAGCACTTAACAGATTTAAGAGCAGAAGTAACGGAGAAACTGGCAAAAGCAAGGCAGACGACCTTCTAAGGAAGAGTAAAATCTCATTACAGGACAAAATATGCGTTGTTACGTCAAAAATTCCTCAGAACATGAAATACATATCCGCAACGTACCTCCAGGATAATATCGTTTATATTGTAGATGAGATAAAAAGCAAAATACCACCGGTCTCCCAGGGTATTATAGTCGACAGGGATGTCAGCATGATCCATATATTCTCAACGAGAGAGATAGAGAAGACGCCTGGTTTTGTAATGCGAATAACACACAAGCTCTTTGCACGCGGAGTAAACATCCTCCAACTTATTTCGTGCTCCAATGAAACGATCATAATACTGAACAAGAAGGATTCTACGCTTGCATACGAGACTTTGACGATGACATAAGTTGATCCATGCCGAAATCAAATTTAATCTGTATTCGCCTGCAATACGTTTTCCAGCCTGTTTCTTGATACGTTACTGACAATTTCCAGAAGTCTAGCGTTGTCAAAATATCGTGTATCGGGACTTCCCTTGATCTGTGAGAGGACCGCCATAACTTCATCGTCT
>DAICSO010000032.1:0-15637 GCA_027368075.1 bacterium | reverse complement strand
TGTCTATTTCATTGGAATATGCCTGCAATATTTTATCCGCAGGTGCACTGGCATCGGGGCTTTTTTTTGTATCCCATACCTCATAATCTATGCCTATTGAGGACATGTATTCGCGTGCCTGTGTACTATCGTCTATTCTTATTCCCCTGTCGGGTATTCTCACCACTACCATTTTCAATCCCTTTCCTGTAGTTAGTTTCTTCTAAAGGAGTTCTCGGAATGAGCAAAGACTTCCAGCAGGAACTCAATCGCTTCCACGTGTCGCCTTGCTTCCTCTATTGTTAATCCCCATGTATACAGTCCATGCCCGCTCAACAGGAAACAGTGAATATCCGGATTGTTTGCCAGAAGCTTTCTAACATGTGCAGCGAGGCCGACCATGTCCTGTGAATTCTCCACAACCGGAAACCATTCTGAGTGGTCATGGGTGTTTACGTTGTTCAACCCTTTTAGCATCTCGTATCCCCTGATCTCAAAGCCCCCTTCATGTGCATATTGTCGGGAAAGGATTGTACTCCATATTGAATGAGTATGAAATACTGCCATGCACCCGAGCCTTTTTTCTAAAGTTACGTGGAGGGCACTTTCACTTGATGGCGGTTATACTACGGCTGATGTAATAGACGTTAATTCGACAACGCCGGGACTTGATTCTATGCTGGCTAAATTCAACAAGGAACATTTGCACAAGGAGGATGAGGTGAGGTTCACCATATCCGGGCATGGTATATTCCACATTCATCCGGAAAACTCAGATGTTGTTGCAATAGAGGTTTCTGCTGGGGATCTGCTTAGGATACCCAGGGACACGCATCACTGGTTTGACCTGTGCGAAGACAGAAATATCAGGGCGATCAGGCTGTTCCAGGACATTTCAGGATGGACGCCATACTACGTATCAGACGGAGTTGACAAGAACTACCAACCCATGTGCTTTGGGCCCGCATATATCAGGGCAGATAAAAAAAGGAATTGAGGCATGCCTGCTGTTGTGAATGACGTCAGAGGTGTCCTCCTGGACATAGAGGGTACCACGACACCCATGGAGTTTGTCCACACGACGCTTTTCAATTATGCGAAAGAAAATATCGGGAGCTTCCTCAAGAAAAATGTCGATCGGAAGGATATCCTGAAAATAGTTGATGACCTCGGTAATATGCATAACTCAGACGCTTCAGTTTTAAAAGCGGGTCCCGCATGGGATGGAAGCAGCACCGATAAAAAACTGGAATCGGCTACCCGCTATTGTATCTGGCTTATAGACCGGGACAGCAAGGCATATGCGCTGAAGGATCTAGAAGGCCATATTTGGATGGATGGTTATAATGGGGGAAGCCTGAGAGGAAGTGTATATAAAGATGTGCCTGGCGCCTTGAAAAAATGGAAAGATTCAGGGAAGAAAATATACATTTACTCATCTGGAAGTATTCTGTCCCAGAAGCTCCTTTTCAGCACAACTGAATACGGAGATATGACCCGATATATTGAAGGCTATTTTGACACATCCGTTGGAAAAAAAGCAGAGCGGAGGAGTTATGAAACAATTTCAGAAGTCTCCGGCATACCGGCGCATAATTTCCTCTTCCTGTCAGATGCACCAGCGGAAATAAATGCGGCAGTTTCTGCCGGGTTCTCCGGTATTCTGGTAAGTAGGGAAAAAGGTTCTTCAGGTGTCGATTATTCCAGAAATACCATATCCAATTTCACTGAAATAATTCTGCCTTAACTGCTTGCAGCAGGGCGAAACTGGAACAATCCTGTGGCTTTGGGTGATCCAATAAAAAAGGGAGGGCCGTATCTACTGATACAGGCCGGTTTCCTCTATGGTCTTTTTACGCTCGATAACATTCTTTCCAATGCTGTCGGATAGCCCTTTGTAGAACTTGATGACGTCCTCATCGACGGATGGCCTTATGACTTTCAATGCGTCTGAAAAGTTCTTCTCAGTAACCTCTGTTGCATCGGAATTCTGCCTGTATGCCATCATCCCCGCTTCCCTGCAAAGGTTTTCCAGGTCCGCGCCGACGTAACCATCGGTTTTCTCTGCGATTCTCTTCAGATCAACGTCCTTGTTTAGCGGCATATTCTTGGTGTGCACCTTCAGGATGTTGTATCTGCTCTCCTTGTCTGGAGGCGGTATATAGACGAGCTTGTCAAACCTTCCCGCCCTGAGCAAGGCATTGTCTATGATATCCGGACGGTTTGTTGCGGCGATAACCACGACTCCCTGCAGGACTTCTATTCCATCGAGAGAAGTCAGAAGCTGGTTAACTATTCTTTCAGTAACTCCTGAATCTCCGTACGTTCCCCTGCTTGGAGCAATAGAATCAATTTCGTCCAGGAACACGATTGTTGGGGCGACCTGCTTTGCTTTCTTGAATATCTCCCTTACGGCCTTCTCGCTCTCCCCTACCCATTTGCTCAATACTTCCGGACCCTTTACTGAGATGAAATTGGCGTTGCTCTCACTTGCAACGGCTTTCGCCAGAAGCGTTTTGCCTACTCCAGGGGGGCCGTAAAGGAGGAACCCTTTGGATGCCCGTATCCCGAGCCTCTTGAATACATCCGGCTTCAGCAGCGGTAGCTCGACTGCTTCCCTGAGTTCCGATTTTACCGCCTCCAGTCCGCCTATGTCTTCCCATTTTACATTGGGTATTTCAATGGTAACCTCCCTGAGGCTGCTGGGTTCAATTCCTTTCAGCGCCTCCATGAAATCATCCTCTGTTACCGACATCTTTTCCAGAATCTCCATTGGGATCGGCTTGTCCAGATCAATTTCAGGCAGGTAACGCCTGAGCGCATTCATGGCGCTCTCCCGTGCCAGGGCCGCAAGGTCCGCACCAACAAAGCCGTAGGTGAGGTTTGCAATCTCAGTAAGGAATTGTGTCTTCTTCTCATCGTCCATTCCAAGCGGCATGCCCCTTGCGTGAATGGACAGTATTTCCAGCCTTCCCTTCTTGTCTGGAACACCAATGTTTATCTCACGATCAAATCTTCCGGGTCTCCTGAGTGCGGGATCGACTGCGTCCAGACGATTGGTTGCGCCTATGACGATGACGTGGCCTCTCTCCTTCAGGCCGTCCATAAGAGTGAGCAGCTGGGCAACAACCCTTCTTTCTACCTCCCCCTGGACTTCTTCTCTTTTAGGGGCTATGGAATCTATCTCATCAATGAATATTATGGAAGGCTCGGAATCCTCGGCCTTGAGGAAAATTTCCCTGAGCTTCTGTTCACTCTGTCCGTAATATTTGCTCATTATTTCAGGCCCGTTTATTGAGAAGAAATTAGCGCCAGATTCATTGGCTACTGCGCGAGCAATGAGAGTTTTTCCTGTACCGGGAGGTCCATGCAGAAGCACACCTTTCGGCGGGTGAATTCCCAGACGCTCAAATAGCTCCGGATGCTTTAGCGGTAACTCTATAATCTCCCTTACCCGGCCAAGCTGGTCGGAAAGTCCTCCGATATCCTCGTAGCTTATCCTGGAAACGTCCTCCAGAACCTCGGAAGCCGGCTCCTCCCTGATTTCTATTTTTGTGGTTTCCCCTACCTCGACGGGAACCTTGCTCGGCATGGTCTTGATTACCTTGAATAGCAAGCCTGAGTGACCAGCCAGAGTAAGCCCAGGAACACTGATATTATCCGTCTCAATCATTGGTCTTCTCATCAGCGATTTCTGGACGAACTCGTCTATGCCCTCGCCAAACTTCAGGCGCTGATCTTTCCTGATAATTGGTGCAAGTGTAACCTTCTTGGCTTCCTCAGCGTGAACTTTCTTTACCCTGACTTTGTCCCCGATTGATGCGCCACAGTTGTTCCTCATTACGCTATCAATCCTGACCATTCCACGGTTTTCGTCCTCTGGCCTGGCCCTGTAAACCCTGCCGACGGTCTTTTTACCTTTTTCGATTTCAACTACGTCGCCGATTTCGGTTCCAAGTGCTATCCTGGAGTCCTCATCCAATCTGACCCTTGACATGCCGGGATCGGTTGAATTAGCTTCGGCAACTCTTAGAATTATTCCGTCACCATGTTGCATGCCCCCATATTTGCAAAAGGATATTTAAGAATATAGGGACAAAACATAATTGGAGAAATGACGGCGGTGGCGGCAGACAATAATATTAATCAGCAAATGGGATTCCCCAGAGTGGAAAATCAGAAGTATGATGTTATTATAGTTGGAGCTGGAATCATAGGGCTCAGCACTGCATACCACATAAAGAACGAGAGCCGGGATCTTAGGGTTCTCGTGGTGGAGAAAGCACCTTCATATGCACAGGGAAACACAGGCAAAAGTGCGGCCGGGTTCCGTGACTTGTTCTCTTCCGAAGTTAATTTCAAACTTTCCTCATCAACTGTCAATTTTTATAAACACGTCCAGCAGGACCTTGGCTATGACATAGGCATGAATTTTGTGGGCTACCTTTTCCTAATGAGCGATCAGCAGATAAGGTCCGGTGTTGTTGAAGAGTTCGCCAGGCGCACCAGGATCCGGGTACTTGAAAGGGATGAATTATCGCACATCCCCAACATCAACCTGAATCCTGATCCCGAGGCAAAACAGCTTATGGATCTTGCAAACGTAGATGCGGGGCTGCTCGGGCTTAACTGCGGGATAATTGAGCCAGACCTGATTTCAAAATTCTATTTCGAGGAATCAAGGAAGATGGGTGTTGAATTCGCGTTCAGCACCACAGTGGAGAGGATCAACCTTGCACCTGTAAACCCTCTGAATTTCCCGGGTGAGCCATTCAACTGGCAGAAAAAGCAGATAGCTTCGCTGGATACTGCAAAAGGAAGCCTCTTTGCCGATACTTACATACTCGCCACCGACGCCTGGACAACCGGCCTCCTCGATCCACTTGGTGTAGACAGTCACATCCGGCCAAAGAAACGCCAGATTTTTTCCCTGTCAGGACCGGAAATAGAGGATACCGTGATGCGTTCCGGCATAAACCAGAACGGCATACTCCCGTTTACCATCCTGCCGTCTCATGGAATATACATCAGGCCGGCCCCCAGGGAACGATCCATGTGGGTTGGCCTTGCCGACGACATTGGAAGGGATTTCTCCTTCACGGAAGACCCTCAGCCGGAGCCTGACTTTTATAATTACAGCCTGGGCCAGGTGCTTTCTGCTTATTTTCCATCCACTGCAAGGGCAAGGATTGCCTCAAGCTGGGCAGGTTACTATTCATACAGCACCGCGGACATGAACCCTTTCATATTCAGGGAGCTAAACATGGTCATAAGCACAGGAACAAGCGGCAGCGGGATACTGAAGGGAGACGCAATAGGAAGATATACTGCGGCGGTTTATTTTGGTCACAGCAATGCAAAGTTGTATGGCGGTCCAGAAGCAAGCACGGCCCTCCTCGGAGTAGCTGAAAGAAATGTGGAGAGAGAAAGGTTCGTCCTTTGACTGAAGGTCATTGCCTAAGATCCAAAGTATTTGCGTGCCCTGGAAAGTCGATCGGCGCAGGGTGTGCGGTCCCATTCAGTGATAATGTTGCCCTCCAGCAATTCCACCCCTGAGTACTCGGAAAATTCTTTCAACATTGACCGATCGCTGGACATAAGGACAAGGGAAGGGCCGGTATCGGAAGTAAAATAGATGCCGCTGTTCTTCTTCCTGTATTCATGTAGTTTCTCGATCAGGGAGAGCGATGAATGATTCTGTATTATTGACCCGGAGGACATCAGCACCGCGTTTATTCTGTAAAAATCCTTCTCTGCCAGCCCCATTATTTCATCGGTGCTGGCGTTTCCTCTGGCGATATTCTCGCAAGATGTGAACTTCCCCTGCCCCCACCTGTCGTAAAAAGGGGAATCCAGAGCCAGGCTGTGAGCATCCTCCGTTCTCATGGAAGATGCCGAAGGAACTGCAGCAATATGGATCTTGTCCATATCTTTCCTGATCCTGAAGCCGACTGACAGTGTTTCCCTTATTGAAGGGTATGACACCCACATTGACATGCCACCCGCTGTGGACCTTGTCCCTGAACCTGACACGAGCCTTGCGAACCGGCTCACAAACGGATCGTCGCTGACCGCCTTTTCCCCGAATACGTTGGAGACAAGAGCCCTGGCAACAGCACTTGCGATTGCAGCGGATTCACCGAGTCCCTTCGCTTCACCATACCTTCTTTCCCGCTCGATGAAGAATCTGAATGAGCCGGTGATGCCATAAAGAGACTTGAAATAATTTATTGCCCTCTCAGACCTCCGGGTATAGCGATCATCCGAATGCCCGTCAAGAATAACTGAGTCCTTCCCCCCTTCCCCCAGGCTCTGGCAAAACGCATGAGCCCTTGAGAAATCCGTGGTGATTGAAACCGATGGAAAATTTGCTATGTTGATGACCCTGTCAGAATACCCGAGAAATTTCTCTATCCCCGTGATGGGGTAACCAAGTCCGTAGGTGATTCTTCCAGGTTCATAGGATGGTTCATAACTCCCTATTTCCGGAAATATGCCATCACGCTCAAGGCCATGAAGCAAAGTTTCGCCCATATCATTGAAGCTCGTCATTTATCCCACGCACCTCCGATTCAACGAATGTCAGGACGTCTTTCAGTGTTTTCCTGTAGTCGCTGCTCTCAAAGATTCTTATGCCATAACTCCTTGATTCCTCAAGTGAGTAATCCATCATAAACCTGTAAGTATCAAGCTGATCCGCAAGCCTTTCCCCCGGGGAGTTGGCATGCGTGAAGTTCACTCGTTCCCTGAGTCGATCACGGTGAATGTCAATATCATGAATGTACAGGTAAATCGGTAAAATTTTGTTGATCAGATCTCTTCCCAGCTGTGAGGGGACGAAGTGAAGCTGCTCAATCACCATATCTTCCCCGTTCCCCACAGCCCTTCTTATTATGGCGCTGATGCCGGCATTCATAATCTCGGACTGTGCCAGAAACCCTGAGACTATGTTCTCCCTGTTCCTTTCTCCAAAGGATGTCCATGCATCGTATACGCTTCTGGACATAACCGAGAATTTCGCGTAATCGCCAAAGGGTCTTATGAATTCACGAAGGTAATCTCCGGAGAGAACGATATCTATGTCGAGGGCCTTGGCTATCTCTCCGGCGATACTGGTTTTTCCAACGCCGGGAATCCCGCCGATCAGCACTATTTTCGGATGGTTCATGCCAGTTCAATATCTCCCCATAGCTTAATTAAATCTCTGGTGTCTATGACCTCAACAACCTGCGACATGCTATCCAGGGCAGAATAGAAAGATCGTTCCGAGAAAGTCGAGGTAGCATCTGAAACTACAACAGGGAAATAACCATTGGAAAGGCATGAAAGGGCAGTCATGTGAACCTCAACCTCCGTGCGGAAGCCGCAGATATAGACAGCCCTTCTTCCATAATTCTTCAGGGTCATCCTGACATCGTCGCTTTTGAAAGCATCCTCACTGGCAACCCTGATGACTTTGTCCCTGGAAGGGAGATACCTGATGAACCCTTCCCTGAATCTCTCGTCATAGGCAGACATAGTGGGCAGGAAACGCGTTCTTTCCTCAAGTTTCTCGTTTATGTAACTTCTCAGAGGAGAGGTTTCTGAAACCTCCTTATTGACATAGATTACAGGTATGGAGAACTTCTTTGAGGCCCCCGAAACGTATCTTATGGCTGTAACGAATTCCATCTTGCTGAATATCCTGCTGAACTGGTCGCCAGTATAATTGATTACCAGAAAAGATACGTCATTGGGCGATGAAATGGAATATTTTGAGAGACGTTCAAGGTGATCCATACACTTCTTCATTGGACATGAATATAAGAAATCTTTCCGGTTTCATTAAATGATATGCAGGGAGGAGTAAGCAGAAGGGACTTAAAGAATGCCGGGAATCAGGTAATAAAAAATTAAATACCTGAGATGGAGTATAATGTTTATGGCAACATTCGTGCTGGTACCTGGAGCCTGGCTGGGATCATGGGTATGGCGAAAGATAACACCCGCTCTTGAGAAGAGGGGGAATTCCGTTTACCCTGTAACGCTGACTGGAATGGGAGATCGCGTCCATCTGGCAAGAAAGGAATATGGTTTAGAAACTGCGGTTGCGGACGTGGTTAATCTGATCACATTCGAGGACCTTCATGACGTGATACTTGTGGGACACAGCTTTGCCGGAAAGGTTATTTCTGCTGTTTATGACAGGATTCCTGAAAGAATACAGAGGCTATTCTTCCTGGATGCCTTCATACCTGGGAAGATACGCACGCCACAGGGTGGTAAAGAAAGCGAGTCTCAGGAATATGTGAAACAGATGATCGAGGAAAGTGAAAGAAACGGCGATGGCTGGAAATATCCCATGACGCAGGCGGTTATCAGTGAAATAGCTTATGACGTGACTGGAGATGACAGGGAATGGTTTCTGTCAAAGATCACTCCATGGCCCTTGAAACTTGCTTTTGACTCCATCACCATAAGCGAGAAGGTAGATAATGCGAAAAAATCATACGTCTTCTGTATGAAAGATGGCGAAGACCTTAGCGATAAGGATCGTAAGTACCTGGATCAGCTGGATGGAAAGTACAGGATCATACAATCAGGGCATTATCCAATGATCACAAAACCCGACGAAGTTATCGATGTACTTGCCAGACTCACCTAAAGCTTCCCTTAAAACACTTATGCTTTCTCCTTGAGATCGATTCCTCTCGTTTTCAGGGGATTGCGCAGATGATGCAGCGAAAATTCCCCAATCCCATTTTGTTGATTGATGCAGGATAATGCGCAAAGATTCCAAATGCGGGGAGGTAAGACCCTCCCTGTAAAGTCGGTATATCTGTATCTGGTCAGTATTCAGGTCAGTGTGGGTATGCGGTTTCTACTTGAGAAACCGAACCCATCCCTTTGGTAAACGCTCTCCATATGAGATTTTCTCAGCATTGAGGAAATCAGCAAACTCTTGAACCGTTTCAGCTAGCTTGGAAGGGATATCCAAGTCAGATTCATGCCCCGGCTCCGCGTAAACGGCATTGACATTAAGTTGATGGAGGGTCTTGTCAAGCCTTGCGTCTATTCTGCCAACCAGCCTGTCACCAAAAAGTATGGGCAGAACATAGGTGCCATATTTACGCTTTGCCATGGGAACGAATTGTTCAAGGGTGTACTCAAAATTGAACATTGCTTTCGCACGTTCCCTGTTGGACAGGATGTTGTCAAATGGAGATATCAGCCGCATATGATCATCATAAGTACCCTTTTCGAGAGACTCCAAAAGCTTGATGTCTTCACTACGAATAAACCACTTCCTGCTTTGCCTTCCTCCATGCATTTTTACCATAACAATTCTTGAGTTGCTTTGAAGCTGCTCCAATGTGCTGGAGAGTTGTATGTACCTCCCCCTGACAAAATATCTATTTATATCATATTCAGACCCGACTCCCAGAGCCTTGAGGGCCCTCAGAGCGGTCGTGCTCTCCAGTTCCGGTATGCTTAATTCCTTTTTCTCAGCCCAGTCTGGCAGAAAGGCATCAGTTAATGACCACACGTTCTGGTTAGCATTATGGCCACAAACCATCACCTCGCCGGACATGTGAAGGTGATAGAGAAGTGTAGTCACTTCGTTCCCGGATGACCAGCCATCACTGCTTTTAACTCTTCTGCCAATCCCCTTGAACATGCGAGCATCCGCTGGTCCAGTTCTAAGCATGTCCATAACAATCTTCCTTAGGTCGTGGTGACTTTCAAGAAATTCTTTTGCCGGCTTGATGTGAGATGCCCATGAATTGCCGAGTGACTCCGGATACCTTTTCATTAAGGAATGAAAGATTGGATAGTCTTCGGTTGAAACAAGAACTGCGGTTGGAGTCCAATGCAAGAATATCATCCTGTCATTCCACAGCAATTGTTCTAGATCAGAAAGGTCGAATTTGCCCAAGCGGCTCCAGATGGAAATCAAGTGTGACGGTGCCAGTATTGAAACAGGGTCCCATTGTATGTATCCTATGTCCCTGATAAGGGAAATCAATCGTTGCTTAAAATCGCCATCCCTGTCCCTTTCCATGAGGTGCTGCTTTATGACGAAAAGGCGTCGCGCCTCGTCCAGGCTGATTGTTATTGTTTCGTTCGCCACGACTCCATACCACCTTCAATTAAGGTAATCGCCACATTATTTTGAAGACCTTCATTTGCCCATGCAATAAGATCCTTTAAAGATTTTTTCAAATTGATAAAGCGAATCCAGTTCACAATGCCTCTCCTTATCGTAAGCATATGGGCCAGTTTCATTGTGACAGTGGTGATGTTCCAATGAAAAGCCCCAGGAAAAACTTCCGTGAAATTGAAAATCGACTTGAACTCAAATCTAGCTTTATTACTCATTATGTAATTCACAAATTAAATGCACTACAGAAAAAACGTTCAAGCCAGATTACTCCAAGTTTTCCTTACAATACAAACTGAGTGAAAAATAATTTATGTGTCTTTTATATATTGGCGGCTAATCCCTCATTGCTTTGCGGAGGTTGTCGAGCTAGGTTAAAGGCGATGGATTTAGGGTCCATTCCCGTAGGGGTTCGCCGGTTCGAATCCGGCCCTCCGCATTTAGAGTATTAATCGAACATGTTAAATATATCTGAAGGCACGTCTACCTATGACCTTCCATCCGAAGCACAGGAAGTTATTGGAAAATACAGGGATAAAGATGTGGTGGGAAAACAATCGTGCCAGATCCCCGCTTAGTGCCGATGTCTTATTGAGGAATCTCGGTTTGTATTGCGAGATAAATGCCACGACACCCGATAAAATATTGAATGATGCAAGAGGCGGAGACCTGAAGGCACAGTTCAGCGATTTTGTCAGGAAGATGGAAAAGGAAGTAAAGGTAGGGTCATATATAGTGAAATTCAAGCATGCCATAAGAAACTGGCTTAACTTCAATGACGTCAATGCAAGCTTCAACGGCATATACATCTCTGGCGAATACGAAAACCCAACATTGCAGAACGAGAGAGTGCCAAGCAAGGATGAGTTATCCCGCGTATTGAGAAAGGCAACCTCAAGAGGCAGGGTTGCCGTAGCCATAATGGCATATTCCGGTCTCAGACCTGAGTCTCTTAGCAACTATGAAGGCACAGACGGTTTGAGATTAGGGGACATAACCGATTTAGTAATCTCAGATAAGATAGAATTTGCAAAGATTCCAGCAATGATCACCATCCGTTCAAGACTCAGCAAGGCTAAGAACCAGTACTTTTCATTCATTGGGGAGGAGGGAATAACGTATATCAGGGACTATCTTGAGGAACGAAACAAGAACGGGGAATCATTAACGAAGGAATCGCCCTTGTTGCAGTTTGACATCAGGGGATTGAGGAAGAATAATTTCATGCGAACACTCCTTGTAACCAGAGATATAAGGGAAGCGATACAGGGAGCAGGTCTAAAGATGCGTCCATACGTGCTTAGGGCATATTTCAGCACAGCCTTGGATATAGCGGAAAGCAAGGGCTTAATATCACACCCCTGGAGGCAGTTCATTATGGGGCATAAGGGCGACATCGAAGCCCGATATTCAACGAACAAGAGGCTACCACCTGATATGATAGAGGAAATGAGAACATCTTATCAGAAATGCACGAAGTATCTGGAAACCCGTATAAGCGAGGTATCGGAGGATAACGCAAAGCTTTTTCTGGAGCAACAGCTCTTATCAGCAGTAGGGTATAAGCAAGAGGAAATCGAAAAAATAGATTTGGCAAGTATAAGCAACGAGGATTTCCAGCAGTTATTAAGAGATAAGGTGGCAAGTGCGATGACAGAGAACGGAGCTAAGCAGAAGGTCATACCCATAGGCGATATAGAGCAGTATCTAACGCAAGGCTACGAATTTCAAGCGGTAATGCCAGATGGCAAAGCAGTTATGAGGTTGAGGTTTTGAGGAGAGTAATAATTCGTAGCGAAAGCGGGCAGTTCTTCATAGTGGACTCCCGGATACTGAACCATATTGATGAAAGCCCCCGAGAGGCTTGTGAATTCGTGATACCAAACTTTGTGGCACTGAACGATTCCGGCGAATTCGATTTTGTGGTTTGGGATACGGCCGCATCTTCCTAAACAATCCATCTTCTTATGCCCAAAAAAGAGTTCTATGAACATCTGGATAGAGTTGTCTGTACTGTTTCTCAAGTGGAGGCACAGGATATGCAACAGATGCAGGGAGGCTGAAACAAGAGAATATGCAGCTATTGTGCCAGAATTTAATGATATAACAATGGTGGAAAAGAATTCATAGAGCCTCATGGAACCACTGCTATTACACATAGAAATTCAACATCCATGAAACTCCCAGCAAAATAATTCTGTGTGTTGCATTGGGAATGCTTCAAATACTTGCAAGTTTTCCATACTTGACTAATATGATCAGGGAGCTCGGATGGGGAGACATGGATGACATCATCAAGAACTATTACTCATATTATGATGAAATGGAAAATGAGAACCGTGACCTAGGTCTTGTTTTTTACTGGGTGAAGCCAGATTTTCTAAACGAAATAGGATGGTTCAGCAACCTCTACGAAGACGTCATGAGAGGAGATGCAAAATGCCTTGTTGCTGAAGAAGATGGCCACGTTGTTGGGCTTTGCGATGTGCATTCCAAACGCCCCGGATCTGAGGTGGCCCATATTGGAATACTGGGAATTGCGATACTCAAAGGATACAGGGATAGAGGCATAGGAAAGTCTCTGCTCCAGGGAATGATTAAAGCATGCGTGGGGCATTTTGAAATACTCACCCTTGAAGTCTTTTCAATAAACACCAGGGCATATGAACTTTACAAGAAAGCCGGATTCAGGGAGAACGGGAGTCTCGAAAAAGCTCTTAAAAGAAAAGGACGGTACTATGAAGAAATCAAGATGTATATGGACTTGACTGAGGCCTGAGATTCAGATGGAATTGATTCATATCAGTTTATGAAATTTGCTTTCTGCGAAAATTTTAATAGAGCACAACTGTGAACCTTATATATGCCTCTCTTTTGGGAACCGAGAACAATTACCCTGAAAGTGAGGAAATATGATGAGGTCAGGAGTTTCTACAAGGCTGTTCTCTCCCTCAAAGTGGTAGAAGACGAACAGGGAGTTTCTGTGACTTTTGATCCTGGCAATATATTGCTGATACTGGTCAGGGATGATCTTGGAAAGATGCCTTGATAAATACCGATACCAAATACTGGGAAAAGATTGGTGCTATTGGAACCAGTAGAATTATAGAAGCAATAGCACAGACTAGGAAGTCTATGGACCAAGACATACCTGTGAGCCTTGCCTTGAACGGCCTCGAGGGCCAAGTCTATGACCTTAAAGTACGCGAAGGAAAAGTCATCGTATAAAGCAATATATCTAGTGGAGAGACCGTAAGATGAGCGTCGGGAAAAACGAACAAGGCGATGACAAGTTTAGCAGCATTGAAGAGAAGGGAGTAATTTCAGGAGCGGAATATGAGTTTGTTGAAAAATACATGGAAAATGTGCAGCATGAAATAAAGTCAAGGGACTTTAAATGTCCAAACTGTCGTGAATCTCTCTCGGTTCGCGTGACCTCTCTAGAAGATGGGAATAACCCGGATTCCATGAATACCGGGGTATATATTGTAAGGGAGAACACGAAACTTAACTCAAATGTACCAGCAGTCACTTGGAATGGACTCATTCGCACCTTTAGGCATCCAACTCTGGGAGAGTTCAAAGTGGTCAAGGAAGCGAAAGGAACTGCTCATTGGGGTGGTTTTCAAGTCAAGGCAGAGATAAATGAATCCATGGGCATGAAAACAATTCTTATCTCCCTTCCCCAGCTTGATGGAAGAGTAATTGCAACCCTCAGTAGTTCTGCGTGGGAAATATGGGTTACACCTATGGGGGAAGTTCACGTGGTTATACCAGATAAGAGGTCTAAAGATGGATACCCACCTAACTAGTATCTATGGCTTTAAGCAGACAAAAGAGACCGTGGTAAGAAATCTATTTAAGTGAATTTGCGTTAAGAGGTTATGACATTCGATGATGATGTTAAATATTTTCAAGCTAACGAAAAGGCTCTTATGAAAGGATATCCAAACATGTTTATTTTAATCAAAGACGGGAAGGTTCATGGAACTTTTTCGAATTTTCAAGACGCTCATAAAAAAGCTTTAGAGCTTTTTGGTGTAGAGGACGTTCTAATTATTCAAATGGTAGAGCAAAAACCGTTGAACTTTCTTGCCTCGGTGTCATAAATGGGTCTGCTTAGTATCAGCCCAATTGCCTTTCAGACGGCCCCTGACCCGAATAACCCAAAATCTATGAAGATAATGGTTAATCCTGCTGTTGGGGGATCTATTTTAGCTAACAATGGAATAGTGCTCAATATTGCAATTTCACCAGATATGTTAACCGTTTCCACCATGGAGACACTTGGGCAGGTTGCTCCTCAGCCATTTTTGTGTAAGGCTCTAGTTGATACGGGAGCTTCTGGATTGGCAATAGACAAATCAATAGCTGTTGCTCTTGGACTAAAAAGACAAGGCATAGCTAACAATTTTACTGCTAATGGAGCTAAATTATCACCTGTATATTTTGTCTC
The DNA here is from genome assembly GCA_027368075.1 of bacterium. Lineage (GTDB taxonomy): Archaea > Thermoplasmatota > Thermoplasmata > Thermoplasmatales > Thermoplasmataceae > B-DKE. The sequence goes on along the minus strand of DAICSO010000032.1, from coordinate 1,061 downwards.
TCTCAATTTCCCGGGAACAAATCTAAGAAGCTATGACATGTTAAGGGCAACTGAGGTTGACTTAGCCAATCAACCATTTCATTGTCTAATAGGCAGGGAAACCATGGCAAACTGGCATATGCATTACAATGGTCAGACCGGTCAGATCAGTATTTCTGATTAGGGTATCTATCCATTTAATTAATTGATCGACTCCTTACCGATTTCATTTGTTACACTATTCAATTAAAACATTAATCGCACACGGTCTTCTGCATTATATTTGATTAAGTGTATACAATAATTCTAAATGGTTTTGTGTAGCAAAGGTAAATTAATGCGTTCACATGGGAATATGTGAATACATGAAAAATGTGACAATTTCGGATGAACTCTACGAGAACCTGGCATCTATGAAACGGCATGGGAAAGCTTCTCGGATGTAATAAACAGGTTGGTCTACCGAAAGAAGGTAAAAGTGAAAGCATTTTACGGTGGACTTAAAGGAAGCGAGTTCCTTGACAAGTTGGAAAATGAAGTAAGAAAGAAGAGAAAAGAGGCAGTGTTGAGAGAGTTTGAATGATAGTTCTCGATACTTCTTACCTTATCTCCATTGCAAGAGGAGAACCCGGCATTGAAGAAAAAATTGAAGCGCTTGGAGAAGAGGACATATTTCCTAACAAAGATTTCCCACTTTGAAATATTCAGAGCCGGTGTTAGAATGAGTATGAAGGAAAACAACTTCTTCTCAAACCTGTTCAGCACGTATGAAATCCTCTCTTTTGACACAGAATTCTCAAAGAGAGCTTCAATGATTCAAGAGAAGTTGGACAGACTTGACCAGATGGCCAATGTTATGGATGTTCTCATATCGGGAATATGCGTAGGACATGGAATTTCAAGAGTAGCAACTAAAGACTAAGATTTTCAAACTATTGCTAAAGTGGAATACTTAGAAATAATGGATAGCGCTTGATCTAGACCGCACCTCTGGCAAACCTGATAGCTTGACCTTGCTCCAGTTTTTTTCCGACAACCGTGACGTTTTCAGGATTTTTACTGACCTCGTACACAATGTCGAC
>DAICSO010000031.1:0-16744 GCA_027368075.1 bacterium | reverse complement strand
AGGTTCCTGGGTGCTTGCTGATGAGTGTGCCGTCTCCTTGTCCCTGGTATAACCGAGTTGGGCGGCTTTCTTCACTGAGGTGGAATAACCGAGGAAGCCTATTATCACCACTGCAAATATGACAAGGAAAAATCCAATGCCGAGGTTGTCAAGGTTGTGCACACGCACACCAGTGGAAATCCCATAGTCAAGCAGTTGAGGGAAAAACAGTATACCTGCGCCCGCTATGACAAATGCTATTCCGCCATAGGTGAGCACATACCTGCTTATGCTCTTGGCTACAAAGGCTATTCCATTCTTTGTAAGATTCTTGCTTTTGGAGAGCCAGGCGCCGAAGCCCGCTCCAAAGAGTATCTGCATGGTCATCGTTCCGAGGCCAAACAGCAGGCCTGGAGCAAATCCCCAGTAAACCGACGGCATGGATGGCGCCAAAACCGTATATATTATAAGGGCAAATGCTCCAAAGCCGAAACCTGCTATGAGGCCATGAACAAAGGCAAGCTTCAGAGGGATAGGCTTAATATTGTCTCCCAGGAATACGGGGTTCGCTTCGTGTTCCAGCTCGGCATGCTCTTTTTCAGGATTGTTTTTGTGCAGTCCTACCAGTCTGCCCAGTGCATGCTCAAGATAATGCCAGTGCAGATATTTTCCCCTGGATGCGATGTAGATGCCGGCAGCAGCCATGGCTATGCCGACAAATATGTAAGTTATCCCGAAAGCAGCCGCTGTCATGAAGATCCCAGCAAGTGCAAGGAAGGCAACTTCAGAGAGCAGGGCACGCTGGAAGGTAAACCCGCTGGAAAAAATAAGTCCTGCCCTCATACCCTTCCTGGTGCTGTAGCTCCCGACTGAGTAGGAGAATGTGATGGGCCACGTATGCTCATCCGGTGTTATTCCATGTACTATGCCAAGCAGATATGATATTATAAGTGCGGAATGGAAAGAATCGCATCGATAATTTCTGTGGGGAATGAATTGCTTAAGGGGAGGACGGTAAATACAAATTTTGCCCACATAGGACGCATGCTCACTTTCGCGGGTTACCGTGTCAGGTACGGGTATGTGTGCGAAGATACCCCAGAGGGGATTGCTGAGGCTTTCATGGAGGCCGTTAAGCACAGCGATCTCGTGGTCTCCTCCGGAGGACTGGGCCCAACCTTTGACGATATTACCATTGAATCCGTCGCTAATGCCTTCTCCATGAAACTCGCCAAGAATGACCATATCATGGCGATATTGCGGAACCATTACACATCACTCAACCTTCCACTTACCGTGGAAAGGGAAAAGATGGCGTATCTTCCGGTTGGTGCACATTACATAGAAAATCCCGTAGGAATAGCTCCCGGTGTCGTAATTGATGTAGGGACCTGCAAGGTCATAGTGCTTCCTGGAGTTCCATCGGAAATGGAAGCGCTTTTGGGGCTGGCCAGGGATCAGTATGCATTTGGGGGCGTTTACTGTGAAAAGTCCGTGATGATAGAAAACATGATGGAGAGCACCCTTGCCCCGGAGATAACGAGAATAATGAAAGAGCGGGACGGGAAAGTCTATATCAAGACGCACCCGCTGAATTCTGAAAACATCCTCCCAAAGATAGAGGTTGAGGTTTCTTCCTACGGATCCGAAAGGACTGATTGTGAAGAAACAGTTAAAAGTGTGCTGGATGAAATATCAGAAGCCGCATTGAGGCTTAAGAGTGGGGGAAAATAGCATTAAGAGTGATCTCTTTTTTTTCAGAAAGGCCTCATGCCTTCGTCTTAAAGAGATCAGGAAGTGCAATTATTGCCCTCTTACCGAATAGATCTAGAACAGTTGAATTATCAAATGCCTTAAGTCGCGGGTCGGACGCTAAAATGTACGGATAACCGGAAGAGGAAATGATGCCGTATATGGCGCTGCGCAATTGCCCATCCACAACCCCTCGAAACGTGCCCATGAAAGAATCTTCCGTTGCCAGGCTGGAAAGAGAGAATCTCTTCATTTCCAATCCGTTGTGATACTGCAGGTTTTTCCCGTCAGAAGCAACTATGAAAATCCTCTCCAGATAATCCCTGACGTCCCTGAAATAAATCGTATCGCTTTCCCTGTATATGGGTATCTCGAGGATAGATGATCCTTTCCTCCTGATCCTGAATGCGCCAGTGAGTGTTGAAAAAAGCCTTTCCGCATCTTCGAGGTATACCATGAACACAATTTTCCTCCTGGGATACCCTTTGATCTTCCTGAAAATCCGGTGAATATTATCCAGGTCGGAACATTCCACTTCCAGGACATACTCCGTGCCGTTCACAGTAAAGAGCCCGTCAGGTATGAGGTCGTTTACCTTCTGGTTCACGATGAGCGGTATTTTCTTTGTGGCAAGATACCTCTCCATGGCATCGACAAGTCGTGCGTGTCGGCCCATCTCCGCATGAGTTTGATCCTCTTTCAGGACAGGCTGCCCATATTTCTTAATGCTGCTGGTGATTTTCTCGGCAAGTTTTCCGTCAAGATCATAGCTGTCCATTACGCTTGGACTGAAGCTTAATGGCCCGGCCAAGCCATTCTCTCCCTGTGACCAGATCACGGCCCTGTGAAGTTCCTGGTTCTTGAGCACGTAGATGAAATCCCTCTCCCTGGCTCCTGTCGCCACTGTTTTCGAGAGGATAACCGCATCCTCGTCGGAAACCGGGAAGGAAATAAAGTTCCTTACGTTCGAAAGAATGGCATTCCTCCGTGCTGTTCCCAGCAGGCTTATCGACTGGGTAATCAATACGAGGTGCAGCCCGTACTTCCTTCCTTCACTGAGCAGCCTTTCAAGCAGCGAGGATTCCACGAACTGGCACTCATCAACTATGATGTAGGTCTCAATGGTTTTCCTCAAAGCAAGGTGCTCGGCCCAGAATCTCTGGAGGAATATTGAGGTGAGAATGCGGGAAGTGTCTTCAGGCATCGTGGTCTTTGAAACCTCGATCACGAATGCATGATTTCCCTCCTCAATGGCGCTTCCCAGGTCAAAGGAATCTCTTCTGGATGAAATCAATGCGGATACAGTGCTGCTTGATATGATCGGCAGCAGTTTGTTCAGGGCGCTCGAGACATACTGGTTCCAGTTTCTCCAGTCCTTCATCTGCATATCCATGAACTCCCTGATCGCCGGACTTCCTGACTGCCTCAGAAGTGACTTGAGGTCGGATTGATTTGTCAGGATCGAAGCCAGGTCGGAAAGATTTGAATCCGGCCGCTGCCTGACCATCTCCGAAAGCAGGGTCCTGAATATGACCTCAAGCCTCGGTCCCCAAGTATTGTTTGAGAGCGCTGACTCCCTTGAAAATAGTTCCCTGACCCAACCGAGGCTGTTTTCTGGGTTTTCCCTGTCACCGCCGATGATCCCGTTCAGCTGGATGGCTATCTTTTGTCCTTCTCCCTCAATTACTCTTGGCGAAATGTAAACCAGTTCCTTCGACTGGTTGGAAACTACGAAATCTTCTGCCAGCTTTCCATGAGGGTCAAGCAGCATTATGTTGCAACCTTCGGTTCCGGAAAGATCCTTCATTATTCCTGCAACAAGCGAGGATTTACCTGATCCGGTCTTACCGGTGATGAGAATATGTCCCTGTATGTCTGGAACCGGTACCCTGACCGTCGTCCCGGATATGCTTGTTCCCAGGCTCAATCCATCCTGTCTCGTGTAATGCCTCTCGTTCAGGGAAATGGAAGGCCTGTATTCATACATCCCGCCATGATGATCAGCAGATTTATATTATTTCCACGTTCAGAATGAGGATCCGAGCAGTATGGTGGTTATCTGCAGGGTTCCATAAACCACTAGAGATATTATCCACATCATTATGACTATGTGATGGATGCCGTGCAGTTTCCTTCCCCCATCAGCTATTTTCATGGAGATGCCGGATATTCCAGCATGGATATACAGTATTGCGAACAGGAAAATCTCTATGCTCAGTATTGTGGCGGATGGCGGGCTGAAGAATATCCCGTATGTAGCCAGGCCTGATATTGCGAACTGCTTGAACACCTTGTCTATAATCTCCAGTATCCCGAAGGAAATTGCAAGAGAAAATGCCAGTCCACCGGTTATGCCGTATATGACACCCGTGAAAGTGTTTACAGAGAGTCTCCTTCTTCTCCGCAGTCTTGTTATCTTGTCAACATTGGTGCTAACTATGTTTCCCGCGGCAGCTGCGTCGGCGCCAAGTTCAACGCTTTCCACAAACGATTCCGTGAAGAGCTCGATCAGGTGTGAACCGGTATCTGCGCTGAAATTCTTCCATGCTATGATGCTGTCGATCCTGTAGACAAGACGCTTGTAGAGATTCTTGACGTCCTTGGTCATCATGCCAAAATCATGGACAATCATGGATTTCATGGCATCAATGATCATGTTTCCCCTGGCTGAGGCAGAACCTGATAGAGAACGCATGAAGCTGCCGAACATGTCATCCTTCTTCCCTATGGATTTTTCCATGCGCGAGCCAACTATGCTCGGCCACGCGAACGGGGTTACAACGGAGGTAACGGTGAAATAGAAGGGTATGACGTAGGCAACCTTTGTAACAAGGAAGACTATGAGGATAAGCCCGGATATCATGCCTGCAATCATGAACTTTTTTTCCATTGTTTTCTGCACATCTGTCTTGATCCCGGTTCCGTGCCATATCGGGTCGTTCGGTAGCACCATCTTTATTCCATAAAGCAGCATGAATTCTCCCAGTGAGACAGTGATAAGGCTGAAAGCCAGCAGGAGTATGATGTTTATGGGTATCAGCACCGGCATGATCAATATGAAAGCTATGAGGAAGGCAAATGCCAGGAGCAGTGATACGTACATATCCTTGTATATGTCAAACGTAGCCAGCGCGGAAATGTAAGCTGTCTCGAAATTGCTCATGACAGCATCGGTTTCAAGGTTCACGAATTCTATGAAATCCTGCCCGCTGTCAAGAGCCTGGCCAAATCTGTCCAGGAAATCTGCGAATAGATCGCTGGGAGTCTTCCGGGCAACGACATTTGCTGCCTCCGACAAGCCCCTTTTCCAGTTCATCACCAGGTTAACTATCTTCTTCAGGTCGTCCTTGATCATACCGATTTTCTCTTTCTTTGACAGTATGTCAAGCACGTCGATCCTGTTGGCGCCGCTTGTGGAAAGAGTTGCCAGGGAAGTGACGAAGAAAGGGATGTTCGCGTTTATGTTAGCGCGCTTCGAGTCACGGTCTATTACGGGCTTTAGAACCATCCCCGTCATTGCAAGTATTGCAACAACCGTCAGTATGATGGTCAAAAGAGAATTGAAGATGAGGTATAGCCCCAGAAACACTCCAGCCATTGCCGAAGCAGCCAGTATCATGAAAACGTCGTTCTTCTTGAACTCGATATTTGAAAATTTCCCCAGCCTGATTACGTCATCCATTTAGATCACCCGTATACCGATAGTCCGATGTCTCCGGTCTGGTAGAATTTCTTAATCAGATCGAACACCTGGAAGTAAGAATTCAGGTTGTTCTTAGCAAGATACTCAATTATCCTCGCTCTCTTGAACAGTTCATCATAAATCAGCTTGGGATCCTCAAGTCCAGAAGTAACTGCTATCCTCTTCTCAAGCACGTAACTGTTGTTCATTCCCCTGAAGGTGTGCTGATCGGTTGTTGGATCCCACTGGAAAACCTGTTTTGTGGAGACTCCTCCGAGCTCCTCGTAGTACCCCTCTATCTCGTTTATGCTGGTGGTCCTCCTCAAGAATCTGCCATTTACGTACACTGCTTGCTGGATCATGGCTATGTTCAGGTTGTCCATGAAGGTTACGGGTATGTTGATAGGGTCACCAGTGAACCTCTGTATCATCTTCCTGACTGAGGCTGCGTGAAATGTCGATATCACCGGATGCCCCGTCTGCATTGCCTGAAATGCCATAGAACCCTCTGCACCCCTGATCTCTCCCACGATTATGTAATTGGGCCTTGATCTCAGGGCGGTCCTCAACAGGTCGAAGAGGCTGACCCTGCTATCGGCTGCTCCTCGTTCCCTGGTCACGAGCTGTTGCCATGCCTCCTGCGGAGCCCTTATTTCGGGCGTATCCTCGGCGCTGAACACCTTGAGCTCCGGCCTTATGAATGGTATTATTGCATTGACCACCGTGGTTTTCCCGCTGGCAGTTTCACCACAGACGAATACACTCTGCCCATATTCCAGGGCTAGCCAGACATACGCGGCTTCTTCTGCGCTGAGTGTGTTGTACTGCACCAGCTGCACAATACTTATGGGCACGTCGGAGAACTTCCTTATGGTGAAGCTTGGCCCTCTTGCAGACACATCCATGCTGTATACCACCGAAAGCCTTGACCCGTCAGGTAGCGTGGCGTCAACGATGGGCACTTTGTCGCTTACCGGCCTTCCCACCCTTTCGCTTATCCTCTTTGCAAAGAGCATCAGCCTGTTATTGTCGCCGAAGGAGATTGTTGTCGTGATCGATCCGAAGATCTTGTGAACAATGTAGACACCATCCGCGCCTATACAGCTGATATCCTCGATATTTGAGTCCCGTATCAATGGTTCAATGGGTCCGAGCCCTATAACCTCCCTCTTGATATTGTAGAGAAGTTTTTCATAAAGGCCTTTCACCACTGTAACTGAATTGCCCTTTGCCTTGTTTGCTCCCCCCACGCTGACGATCCTGGAGTATATCTTGTCAATATTTGCCTCGAGTACGTCCGCACTCTCGGGTGGAGGGTAATCGGCAGCGTGTTCAAGGATGATTGCCATCACTTTCTCCATTATATCCTGCTCTTCTGGTGTAAGATTGGGCTCTATTGGCTTGTAAAGTATGGCATTCTTCTCCTTGACTGCATGTATGAAAATCGGGTCACCGACCGGATAAATAATGTCCAGGGATGCCCTGCCCCTCAGCTTGTTGTCCGGCACGGGGACAAACTCCGGTGTCCTTCCTGTGCTTCTCCTGTAATTGAGGATATAATCGGCCAGATGAGGATTCCTGTTAAGGGCATCCTGGATCGTATCCGATGTGATCTCTTCTGCCATATATCTTCACTCCGCAAATTTAATCATGATACACTTGATATTTCCACAACTAGTCCACGTTTTGGCTCGATCCTGAAGGGTATGGACTGCTGGAAGTTCTTCATGGCCATGGGAAACTTCATCAGGTCGATGTAGTGTTTCCTCTCTCCGGCCAGATCCTTGGATCGCATGTGAATGATTGTTGTGGAAAGCTGGTTAACCTTGCTCATGGCCTTTGCATCCAGCTCGTCCGGGTTCATTGTGATTATGACTATCCTCCCCTCGGAGAACTTCCTCAGCCGCTCGAGGAATGAAGAAATGTCAAAATCCTTGAACATAGCCGGTGAAAGGGAGTCTATTATCAGGACCTGCTTTTCCTTGACCTTGTCAAGGCTCAGCAGATCATCAAGATCCGCCCTCTTGTTCTTCCTGAGAATAAACACGGAAGTTATGAAGGATGCCTTATCCGAAAGGATCTCGTTGAACATGCCGTAACCGAGCGTTTCCGCTTCGGATATGAATTCCCTGACCGGGAACTGCGATGACACGTAGCAGATGTTTGATCCGTTCTTAATGACGCCATATGCAAGCCGTATGGAAAGAAGGGTCTTCCCCTCTCCACTTGCACCCAGTATAGTGACTATCTGGCCAACATATAGGCCGCCGCCCATTCTTCTGTCAAGTTCGTCCCCATCTATCTTGAAGCTCAGATACATTGAATCATCCTACCTGGAATTCCATGGTCTTTGAAAGACCGTTGTTCAGCGTTACCACAATTGAATAGTAACCCGCAGTAAGCGTAATGTTTGCTACTATCTCACCAACCTGCCCTGGCAACAGCTGGCCGGAATTGTCTGGTGACGTGTATGTCACAAGATCACCAGAAAGCAGGGTTCCGTTTATCACCGCTGAAATCGACCCGTTCGTGAAGAAAAACGAATTTGTTCCTGTATTCTTCACATAGAAGACATACCCATTGTGGTAAGGTATGTTTGAAGGATCGTTTATTATCTCAAAGTCTGATTGGATCATTGATGACAGTCCCTGAGATGACTGGCTCATGCTCTGCGTGACATGCAGGGTCTGTCCTCCGAGCACGCCGACAACTGATGCCGCTATCACCATTGTGGCTATGAAGAATATCATTTCCGATGCGGCTGTTGAAGCCATTATGCATCAACCTCCGTGAATATTTCATATCCCGTGTTGAAGATCAGCTCGACCGACTTCAAGCCGGAAGTAGCTAAATGAAAAGTCATGTTACCTTTCCCAAGCGGGAAAAGGTAGTTCGACGATGGCGTAAAGTTCGTCATCGTACCATTTACCAGTAAGCTGGAAGTATCCAGATTGAGTGTTATGCTTCCTGTATTCGTCATGTTTATCGTTACATTATACGTGGTTCCCGGTACAACGTAGTATCCGGTTATATTAACCTTCGAATTTATCAGGTCGTAATTTTCCTGGTTCATCTTGTTCTGTGCCGAACTGACCTGTGAGTTGCTCTGCACAAATTCACCATATACCATACCAAAAAAAATAAGGGAGGAACTGAGCAAAATTGCCACAGCTGCTACGTAACTAAATCCCATATAGTTCGTCGACCCCTTTCTTCAGCATCCTGAAATCCCTTTCGAGAGATTCTATCATGTCCCTGGTTATCTCCTCGCCGTTCAGCTTCTCGATGAAAAGCATGTTGATTATGTGGTCCTGTATTGTTGGCTTCACCTTGTATTCCTGTGGCGGGGCTATGATGCCGGTCATCTTGATGTACTTGAACATGTCCTGCTTCACGTCAGATGAAATCCACCCGATGCTTTCGTAATAGTCGAGAACGTCCATGGAATTCTCCTGTCCGTAATTGTCCAGCAGGAATTCAAGCCACCTCATGGCCACCATCATTGATATGATGTCGTCACCGATTCTCTCTACCTTGGGAGTCCTCATTCTCTTCCATGGTTCCTTGTTTGGCTTTCGTTCAACATCCGCGGGATCGCTTCCAGATTCCGGTGCCTTGCCGAGCGATCTGGAAAGAGCATTCTCCATGCTGGTCAATTCCTTGAATATTGCGTCAACCTTCCCAAGTAGACTGCCCTCCTTGCTCTGTGCATATTTCGATTTCAGGTTGTCAAATAGCGAATCGATCTCAGTTTTGCCGAATTTAGCGTCTGATGATAGGATTTTCTGTCTCAGTTCTTCCAGGACGAAATGCGGAATGGATTTGTCCGCAGTATCTATCTTTGTCTGCAGGTACCCTTTTAGTGCATCATTGATCATTTGAATCCTCCCGATCCATTTCTGAAATTATGGCGTCCAGGTTCGGAGTTCCGTAAAGTTCACCCAAATCAGATATTGCCGACGTGATTTTCCTGTTCATGTCTTCCATCTCTTCCCTCATTTTATCCGTGATTGCTTTTATCTCCTCGGGTGTAGTATCCATGAAGGGATTAAAGTCTTTCGAGACCATCTCGTACAACGAGACGACCAGTTTGACGTTTTCCTTCATGGCCTCCAGCTCGGTTCGAATTTCCCCGATGTTCCTTTTGAGTCCATCGGTTGTAGTATTGAGCTTTCCCAGATCATTTTCAAGCGAAGAGATCCTCTGATTCACGCTCTCCACGAATTTGTCGTTTTCCGATTGTTCCTGGGCTCCCGCATCCATTCCCGGGATTTGCTGGGGTTGGTTCTTGTATATTGTTTCGTTAGCTGCTGTGGTCTCCTTTTTTCCCCTTTTCACTTTGTCAAGAAGACCCATTTGTTATCACTGTTCCTCAAATGATACAGCTTCACTGAAGCTGTATCACTCTCGTTGTGTACGCTATCGGCGATGTGAACGATATCGCTGCTGGTGCTCCTGTCTGTGGCGATACTTTGCCGCTGACCTGCTGGCCCTGGGCTATTCCAGTTGTGACTGATTTTGACGAGGATTGTCCACCGAACACTGCAGACACATTGATGAGTATTGCTACCTCGTCACCTGGCTGCACTACCGGATAAGAACCTGTGATCGACTTTGTTGAGTTCGTAACGCCGAGCAGAGCAAAGTGTGTTGATCCGTTTGTCGTACCGTTGATTGCACTGAAGTATGACAGGTTAAAGACATTTGCTGTTCCCGTCAACGCAGAGTGGTATGCATTGTATGAGGCTTTGTGTACACCTGAGTCATTCACTGGACCGTACGTCAAAGAAGCACTAAAGCCCTGGTAAGTCAGTGAAACAGTAACGTTTCCCATGTTTATTGGTGAGCTTCCCGCATTTGGCGTTACATATATTGCCATGTATTCAATTAGGCCTGCCTCTGGAGTGGCGATATTACTGTCCTGTCCATAGATAGCCTGTATTCCCAATCCGCTCGCAACTTGCTGTGTGGTCTGTGACCCGGTTGTTTGGGCCCTCGTCTGCAACTGTCCAGCCGTGTTGATGAGAACCGCTGCAGCGACTGCGGCAACAAGCACCATCGCGATAAACACGATCAGTGTTCCTATTCCCGTGTCTGCCTTGCTGTTCACTTTCAGGCTGAACACCCTTTTGAGTCCCTTGACTCCTCTTATTATGGTTCTATTCACTTAGACACCTCATCGATTCAAGGCACAGTGCTCTATTATCCGTTTTTTGCACAGAACACTATTTACTCATGAATCTGCAGAGGCGCACACTTTCCTGTATCTGCCAGTGTAGGTCAGGCGTATGCCAGCCTTTACTTTTCCTGCTTTAGCGTGTACCTTTCAACCTTGCCTGAAAGATAAAGGTCCCTCAACCCCTGATATGACATGGCGTTGGCTATGGCGTAGTCATGCAATGCTTCACCGGTTCTCTTCAGTTCTGCCGGCACACCAGCAAGAAGACAATTCTCCAGCGTTTCGAAGTTTTCCGTTACAACCGCACCTGCCGCGACCACGCAGCCGGAACGGATGTGCGCACCGTTCAGTATTATTGCCCCCATACCTATTATGATATCATCATCCACCGTAGCACCGTGCACGATCGCGTTGTGCCCGACCGAAACGTTTTTCCCTATAACCGCAGGATTCCCGGCATCGGTGTGAATGGTGGCATTGTCCTGTATGTTTGAATTCTCCCCGATCCTGACATGATTCATATCACCCCTTATGATCGCGCTGTCGAAAATTGATACTCCATCTGATATTTCAACCTCTCCGAGAATTACTGCAGTTGGTGCAATGTAAACATTCTTTCCGATCTTAATTGTCATGTGGTGGTATCTGCAATGGCTTTATAGAATGTTTTCTCTGATTTGCCTCAGTGAATCTGGATTATGTGCTAAAAAGGTTTATAAGCTGCAAAGAAGTGTCAGACAAGTATACGGTTAGTCACATTGGACCGTAGTTACCCGGTGGAAATATGTCAGTTCCCTATAGAATAACGGTCAGGATATCCGAACAGGTGATGCAGAAGCTGGAGGACATGGTTGAAAATTTCCAGTATGAAAGCGTATCTGACATCATAAGGCTCGCGATTAGTGAATTCATAGAGAAGAATGAAGGCAAGGGGGGAACCAGCAAGGTCGATCTTGTCCTGCCGAAGAAGATACTCGAGGAACTGGAAAAGGATGTTGACACCGGCGGTGCAATATCCCTGGAAGATTTAATTCGCCTCGTCCTGAGGGATTATACTCTTAAAAAAGTAAATAAGGAAATAGACGAGATATCCGGCAAGAGTTAAATCTGCAAGACTTTTAAATATATATCATCAATCTGTCACACTGAATGGTAGTCATCAGGGACAACACTGAATATCTCAACAGAATCTTCGGAAATGATTTTATCCATCGCCTTCAGCGTTACGCATCTGTTATTGGTTTCTCTGTGGAGATTGACGATGGAACGGTCAAGGTGGAATTCAATCCTGACCGCCCTGATCTTTACTCGTTTTATTCCCTTAACCGATCTATGGAAATCTTCGACTCAACATCAATTCCAGGAATTATCGATCTTCATGAATCAGATTTTGAGGTTCATATTGAGAAGAATGCCATGAGCATCAGGCCATACTTTCTTTCTCTCCTGGCCACAGGTAGTGCTCTAGGTGAAAAATTGCCGCGCATAATTGAATACCAGGAGAGGCTGCACGGTACCATTGGCCGGGAGAGGCAATCAGCCTCCATAGGAATACATTCCATTAGTAACGCCTGCACTTCCGTTTCCTACTCCCTGAAGGAGTCCCGATCTGTGTCAATTAAAACCTTCGATGGAGACTTTGACGGGACAGCTTTTGATCTGATAAGCACGCATCCCCTTGGGAAGAAATACATTTCCCTGCTGCCATCAGCAGATCGCGTGAATGTGATAGAAGACGCGTACGGAAATGTGATGTCAATCCCGCCTATTTCAAACAGCTTCAGCACAAGGCTTACCGAGAATTCCACAAGGCTATTTGTTGATATCGAGGGAACTGACAGGGTGGCTGTTTTTCACGTTTTCTTCCTTATGGCCTATGAATTGCAGGCAATGGGTTACTCCATTTCCATGCCAAGGCACCATGGTATTGATAAGAAAATAATTCCGGAGCTGAGGTCAGAAAACGGGAGGGAAATTAAATTCTCGTATGATGACATATTGAAGGTTCTTGGCTTTGAGTCAAGCGAAGAATCCATCTCAGATTCTCTCAGGAAAATGGGCTACGTTGCCACCCCAGTCCATAATGGCTACGTCGTAACTATCCCCGGGAACAGGGTCGATGTTATGGGGGCGGTAGATGTCATTGAAGATGTTGCAAAGGGAACGGGATATGACCAGATTCCATTTACTCCAATCATGCCGCAGACCAATGGGATAGCACACCATGACGATGATGTCATCGAAACTGCCAGCCAGATTCTCATCGGATCAGGTTACCAGGAAGTGAAAAGCCTTGTCGTTGGGTCGCAACTTCCGTTTTCATTCCTAACATATAGAGGCGACGTTACGCTCTTCAACCCCAAGAGTTCGGATTTTTCTGTGGTTAGGGACAGGCTGTATGTGAACATGCTGGAGATTATCAAACAGAACAGGCGGCGTCCTATGCCCCAAAAAATTTTTGAGATAGGAGACATAATTGAATATGGAAACCAGAAAACCCATCTTTGCTTCATGATCCATGATACGAAAGCGCCGTTTTCTGCTGTGAAGCAGGTGCTTGAATATCTTGTCGGGAGGTTCACACCCGCAGGCCGGTTATTACCAGGAGTGACGAGGACGGACTTATTAGCGGGCGCTGCGGAAGCATCTATCTTGATGGTAAAAACATCGGGTTCATTGGAGAAATGCATCCGGCCCTGCTGGAATTATTCGGTGTAACTGACCCAATTTCGCTTGGGGAGATTGATATTTCTGCCCTTCTGCAGACCTCACAATAATGTTTTAAGGTATCATATCCTGAATACTCCTGATTGAAACCGGAATCTTCAGGATATCCATGTACCGCAATACAGTGCTTTCATCCAAGTTTGCGGCAAACCGGTAATTTTCGAGCGACTCCAGTATTACTTCCGGGCCGACGCCTATTTCCGAAGCCAACAGGTCGGTTGCTTCCCTCATCCTGGTGTGAGTCATGCCCTGCAATATAAGCTTGGCGTAATCGTCTACTATTTCCCTGTAAAGCATTCTTGCCCGGTCAGAAGAGTCAGCCCTGCAGGAAGAAACGCAGCATGGGTTCTCCTCAAGCACCTGACTATATTTCAGTATCTCCCTGTATCTTCCTCTGTGCCTCAGTATGGAACAGAACGGCTCCCAAATCGTGAGGTAGGAGAATCTTCCACTTTCAAATGCATTGATTGCGTCATGTGGATCTTCATAAATATCCACATCGTTTCCGAGAGATTCCCGGAAGTAGCGTGACAAAATTATCATTGTGGACGTGTCTGATGTTCCCAGAACACCTGATTCACCGCCTCCTCTTGAGAATATAGAAGACCCGCCGGAAGCAATGGAGGAAAGCAGCTTGATCTTTCTGGTAACAATCGAATAGATAATCTGGGAATAAAAGGGAGCGAGTGCTATATCGCTGCTGCCTGACAAAAGGCTGTCCATGACATCTGCAGGAGATTTTAATATTCTCACCCTCATTTTCATATTCCTGGAACGGCAAACCGTTATGGCTGAGGAAATGAATGGTACATATTCACTGGACGCTAGCATGGAAATTCTGATAACACCATCAATCGGGGAGGGAAAATATTCTGCCAGCCACACCCTCTTCAACAGCCTGCCTTCCCTTCTCTCCATGACCTTTCCTTCAGATATAAGTAAAGACAGGGTCTCTGAAACATGTGCCCGAGAAAAGCCAAACTTTGACTCTATCTCGCTCTGCAATATTCCGGCCTCTTTTCTCCTGAGAAGGTCGGCCAATATTATAGTTCTGAGGTCCACATTCCCCATTATATTTCCTCAGGTCACATTTACGTTTTCCAGCTTAAAATTATATGCGTCAAAATTATCATGCCTGTGTGCCAAACAAACCCGTCGGCCTTGGACATAGCGTAATGCAGTCTTTCACATCCATCGGTCCTATGCTTGATCTTATTGCAGTATTCCCTCTTATTGCCATTTTTGCAGGAAACGACCTCCCCTATGCGGTTATAATTTCCTTCCTGATATCATTCACAACCATAAACACCACATACCAGCTTTCAAGGAGGTACTCAACCAACGGAGGATATTACTCATATGCGGGAAAAGTGCTTGGAAAGCTTCCCGGATTGTTCATAGCACTGAATTACCTTGCTTACTCCGTGGTTGTACTCCTTGCCATAGGCAGTTTTGGAGGGTATTTTATATATACCTCCCTGAATGACTTCAGCAGTGCTTCCAACGCGGTATTGACATTGGTTTTCAGCCTGGCGTTTATCTTGGCTGTATTCGGGATTGTTCTTCTGGGGCTAAGGAGATCATTGAGATTCACATTGATTGCCGGAACAGCCGAGGCTGCATTTATCCTGTTAATCAGCCTCTTTATGATCCTCAAGCCAATTGGTCAATCCTCTGTGATTTTCCCTTCCTTTATACCAGACGGAAATTTCTTTACCGGCGTGATATTCGGGATACTCGCTTTTTCAGGGAGCGGATCATCTATATTCTTATCCGAAGACAGCAGGAACCCAAAGCGAACCCCTGCCACTGGACTTGCACTTTCCTTCCTTATTGCCGGCCTGGTTATGATAATAGCCTCATTTGCTGTAGTGTCATTTCTCGGAAACGGGATTGCCTCATATGTGGCGAACCCAGCAGCATTGCTCTTATATGTACAGCAGAAATTTGGTTTTGTGATTCTGCTTCCGGCCGTAATTTTCCTCGTACTGAGCGCTATGAACCTTTCTGTCTCTTACCTGAATGCGCTTCTACGATCCCTGAGAAAGATGTTTTCCGATCACATATTTCGTGGGTTGGGAGTGGAGAAAGGTGGTAAGATATCCCTGGCGATCCTTTTGGCTATTCTTTTAACTACAGTCATTCTGAGTTTGATCTATGGTTCATACACTTCCTTTGTTTATATGTCGAGCCTTGCAGGGCTGTTTTTCATAACAGTTCATTCGTTCTCCAATGCAGCCCTGATAAAGCAGAAGGGCAGGATATTTTTCGCAATGATCCTACCAGTTGCATCCCTGATTTTCCTCGTCACTGTCTTCGTTGTTTCTGTTAGTGGCTTCTTATCAGAATTCCCGGATATTGTATACATGTATGTTCTGATTCTGTTATTTATTGTTCTGGCTCTTTTCCAGGCCAGAGCAAGCAAGCAATTTTACAATGCCATTGAGTTCAACGTTAGCTAAAAAAAGGAAATTATTAAAACTAACATCCCATTAACATAGGAATATTGGATATGCATAACCTTGAAACAAAAAACACAGGGGACCTTATAGGTCTTCTCGAGATACTGGAAGATGAGGATAGATCGGTTGATATCGCCGAGCTTGACGACATACTTGATGAGGAACGGACTACTCTCCTGAACCTACTTGTAGACGCAGAGGCTTTGGGGTTGATTGATGTGTCCAGCGGAGACGTTAAACTCACTGATCTTGGAAGAAAGTTCCTTAAATCTGACATAAATGAAAGAAGAGATATTCTGAGAGAACAGCTTCAGCAGATTGAACCTTTCAATTCACTGATGGACTTATACCGTAAGAGTGGGGAGAGAAGAATTTCCAGGGAGGATCTGTATGAATTCATTTCGAACGTTTTCCCTTCCGATGACAATGATAAGACCTTTGGGCTGATCATCAACTGGGGTCGATACTCCCGCCTTATTGAATATGACAGCGATAGCGAAGAGATGATCCTGCTCGGATGATTTCATCGCAATTATGCCAGAATCAACTCTCGATTAGTTTTTTATATGAAGATTCCATTAGAGCACCTTAGGTAGCGTTTAGATGGAATTATCTTACAGGGACAGCTCTGCTGGGAATGGGGAATTTTTCAGGAAATATCCGGAAGTTGTGGTGCTCACAGTTCTGGTTGGATTTTACCTGTTCCTTGCAAATTATTTCGCTTGGTCAGTAACTTTTCAGGGTGGATTCTTCACAACCTCTGGTGGGAGTGATCCTTATTACAACTGGATCAATGTTCTGCATGTTATACAAACCGGACACTGGCTGAGCTTCGACCCGACACTCAACTACCCTGTGGGAACCGTGAACCCTAGGACACCGTTTTTCCATCTGCTTGTGGTTTTCATAGCTGTGGTTATGTCTCCATTCATGAATATAACGAGCGCTGCTCTTCTTACATTT
>DAICSO010000030.1:0-17369 GCA_027368075.1 bacterium | reverse complement strand
CGGTACAATATCCTTATCCCACGCCCTTATAAACTTGAAGAAAACGTTGAAGCCCTTTGAATTGAATGAGGCGCTTTCATTGTCCACCTGTACCCTGAACCTTGGTAATGGGGAAATCTCCTTCAACCTCATGGCTCCCTCTACGTTGAGCGTGAGGAATCCGTCGTGTGCCCTCATCGTGGCTATGATCCTGTCGTCTGGAGTCATTATATTCCTTATGCGCCCGGTGTTCCGCGATTTTATAATCTTCACGTCATCGGGAAATAACCTTTCACCGATGCCGACACAGAACTGAAGATCCGCGACCGTTCTTATCTTCTGGAGATCAAAATTCCTGATTGCCTCAACTGCCCCATCATCCGGATAACCGCGTTGATCAGGCTTTCTCCCCTCGGATTTGAAATCACTGTACTGCCCGCGGGATGCTGAAATGACCTGTTCGACCGGAAATGTTTCATTCAACTCCACAGGCACCGAGAGGTTTTCCCATTTTATCCTTATCCTGTGGTCTGTCCTGTTGTATACATTTGATATAAAGCCGCCATCCATCCTTCCCGGTTTCCAGGTCTCTCCGGCTATTTCCATTTCCCTCCCGACTTGGCTGGTGCTCTCGGAAAACCTCTTTATCCTCTCCAGAACGGGGTGCGAATCGGAATACGAATCAAAATAGAAGAACGGGGATTTCTTGTACAGCTCCTCAAATCTTGCTAGTTCCCTGGACCTTTCAAGAATTCTTCTGTATGCATTGAACAGGAAGGGGTGGGACCTGGCTTTCGATTCAACATACTGCCATAGCGTCTGTTCGAAAATCCGCTCCCTTATTTCGGATATCTCCATGAATATTGAAGCGAGGTTGTGCTCGGCGATCGATCTTGTTCTTTCTTCCGGGGAGGCGTTCAACAATTCAGGAACAGTGAATTTTCCGTTAATGGGGCTCCAATATGGAAAAGCGGACATGCTGCCAAGGTCCCTGGTGCCATCCGGAAAAAGGAGCCGGGAATCCCGGGCATATTTAATGTAAGACGCGGAATCGAACATGTCCACCCCAAGGAGCACTGACATGGCCATGAACATCGGGTGCCCCCCTCCGAAGAGATGTACAGGTTTCCCGAAATTGGCGTTTATCTTGGAATCAATTATTATATCGACGAGTTTTGTATAATTGTATGATTCAAGCAATGGAACCACCCCCCCGATTGGAAGATAGGAAGCTTTGCTGGACCCCATCAGCCCTGCGGATCTTGCCCTCAGATCGGGATATACCGATCCCTGTATGGCGCCAGCTATCATGGCCCCCTCCCTGTCCTCTATTTCATTTATGCGGCGGTATGTTTCTTCCACAGCAATCTCCGCTTCAGAATGACTATCTGAAGGTCTGGAGAATATGTCCAGTATTGTCGCAATGTCGCTGCCGATCTTTCTCTGAAAATCAACTATCTCCAGGTTGTTGTATTCAACGTTCCCATAGACATAACTCTGGAACGTCCCTGAATCTGTCATTATTGGCCCGTCAAAATCCATCAGGGAATGAAGCCCGTATTTCTCCGCAGTTTCCCTTAATCTTTCCGTCCTGCGGATGATATAGCTGTTCGTGATGATGGAACTGGCACCAAGCCTTTTCATTTCCCTTGGTGTTATCACCACAATGTTTGGATTCACGACGGGCATCACCGTCGGAGTCTCTATTATTCCATGCCCGGTCGAAAACCGGGCTATTCTCGACAAACCGTCCCTGTGAATTAGTTCCATTTATACACCACTTTCAGTCTGAATAATAGTAATTTCCAGAATTTTTCTGCATCCTGTCAAGGCTGCTGCCCTGCTTGTTTATTCTTGGCCGTTTGGTGACCTGGTCTCTCCTGAATGTGACGCCGGCGTCCTTCAGGAAGATGTTCATGCCGGTCTTCATGTCTGTCGGGCCGAATGATCTGCCATAAATTCCTGGCTTTCCAGAGAATACTATCAGCTTGTCTGAAATCAGGTCTACGAAATACACGTCGTGATCCACGACCATTGCACTCTTCCTGTTATTCTCCATGACTCTTCTTATGATTTTAGCTGCAGCCATCCTGAAGGCACTGTCCAGATGCGCGGACGGTTCGTCCAGCAGGTATATGTCGGCATCGCGTGCCAGTGTTGTGGCAATTGATACCCTCTGGAGCTCCCCGCCGGAAAGATCGTTCACCAGAGCATCCATCAGCTCATTTATCTGCATCGGCCCGAGGACCTCATTCATTATGAACGGCGACGAAAAGGCATCATTTGCCACAGATAGTATAAGATCCCTTACTGTGCCCTGAAAATCTATGGAGATGTACTGGGGCTTGTATGCGACCCTCACAGTTGCGGATACTGTTCCGGTGTCTGGTTTCAGCACTCCGGCCAGCATCTTCACAAACGTGGTTTTCCCGAGTGCATTTCTTCCGAGAACGCCAATGGTTTCACCGGTTTTCACGTAACCTTTGGAAACGTCCAGGCTGAATTCGGCGAGTTTCAGCGACAGATCCGACCATTCCACCAGCTGTATCCCGGTTTGCTCAACCTTGTGAGATCTGTCCTGGAACTGGATCTCGTACGGCCTTATCCTGACGTTCTCTTCCCTCAGGTAGCCTGTGAGAAAAGCGTTAATGGCGCGGTTAGTTGTTTTCTGTTCTGATATGACTCCGTAAGCCCCCGGTGATCCGTATACAAGATGGACTGTATCGGCCATCCAGTCCATCAGGGCAAGGTCGTGCTCCACGATCATCACCGTCTTCTTCTCGGCCATATCCTTCACTATGGATGCAACCCTCATCCTGTCGTTTACGTCGAGGTATGAGGACATCTCGTCAAAAAGGTAGATGTCTCCGTCTTTCAGCAGGGATGAAGCTATGGCCAGTTTCTGCAGTTCCCCTCCGGAGCATGAGGATACGTCTTTTCCCAGTGCTCCTTCCATGTCAAGCATGCTTGTAACTTCATCAAGCCTGTTGTTCAGGTCTCCCCTCTTCAGGATCTCCCCAAGCGTGCCATTGACGACCCTCGGAATCAGGTCCACATGCTGGTCCTTCAGCACCACTTTCTTCTTGCTGGCATAGAGGTCACGGAAATAGCTGCCCATCAGGGTGCCAGAATAATGGTCTATTACTGTGTCTTTCGACGCCTCCACATCAAATTTGCCGAAGTTCGGCACCGTGATCCCTGCAAGGATTTTCAAAGTTGTGCTCTTGCCCATCCCGTTCTGGCCAAGGAGCGCCGTTACCTTTCCCCTCGCAAGGGTGGGCATGGAGTATATCCTGAATGAATTGACACCGTACTGATGAACAACGTCCCTGTTAAGCTCATCCGGAACCGTTATTATCTTTATGGCACCGAATGGGCATCGTTTCTGGCAGATCCCGCAACCAATGCAGAGATTTTCCGTGATCAAGGGTTGCCCCTCTGGGTTCGGGAAATCTATTGTCATTATCCCGCTTCGCACCGGAGGACAATAATACTGGCATTCATGATTGCATTTCTTAGGGTGGCACTTTTCCTGGTCAAGAACGGCTATGTGCAAGTCTTACACCTAGTTTGGTTTCCAGTATTCGTCCGGGATCTCGCTGTATATCTGGAAGTCTGCGTCCTGTGGAGCCTTTGTTTCGAGGACCTTCATGCCTGACAGCTCAATTATCCTGGGTACATTGAGTATCCAGTAGTGAATTCTCCATTCACGACCGTCATATAGCGTAGTTTCCTCCCTTTCTGTCTGCAGGACCCCAATGTCTTCCATTGTGTAGAAAGCATCCCTGTCTTCCGGCTCAAGCATATTGTCTATTACACGGTCATTATAGCCAAAGAAATTTATAAGGTGTTCAGCAGCCTCCACCGACTCTTCGTGGCTCATTCTCCTGTTCTGAAGGCTAAGACCCTTACTGATTGCATCAGCCAGCTCATCAAGATTTGTAAAATTCCGCTTTGGTTTGTTGGCTGGTGTATCGACATTCTTTACCTTCATTTTATCCTCTTCAAATGATTTTTATGCGTCTTACTATATTGAATCAGCGTTAATAAGGTTATCTTAGAATTACCGTAAGAAGCTTATTTCAACGAAGTATCAGTGTGTTTTGGATGACATAATGTATGTGAGAATAGTCCCGATGCAACCCAGCAAGATATTTTGTGCTCGTATTACGTGACCCCCATAATCTGGCATGGCCAGGGATGCGTTAAGGGAGGAGACATATGGACGTATTGGCAGTGTTCCCCGCAAGAAGAGCGAACCGTCATCACGCAGGGGATGGACGGATTCCGGTTGAGGCAGTGGTCAGGGGCGAAATGCTTGCAGATGAATTTCCTTTCCATGCCAAAATATCGAGCCTGGACAAAGGAAGGGAACTCTATTCTGCGAGAGTATCAGCAGGAGAACTTGACCACCTTATTTCCATGATTAAGGGGCTGAAAGATAGTGCGGGCCTTCTTTCATCGCAGATTATTGAAAAAAGCAAGCGAAAAAAATTCCTGCCACGGCTGATGGGTATTGTCAACGCCACGCCGGATTCATTCTATGCCGGATCGAGGGTCTCCTCTGGTGGTACTGCCTTTCTTGACTCCATGCTGGATGAGAAACCGGATATTATCGATGTTGGTGGAGAGAGTACCCGGCCAGGTAGCCTGCCGGTTTCGGCTGAAGAGGAGTTATCCAGGATCAACCCGGTGATTGAGTATTTGAGTGGATCGACCAGCATACCCATATCAGTAGACACCACGAAGCCCGAAGTTCTTGCGGGCGTGTTGAAGTACGATGTCAAGTACGCCAATGATATCAGCGGCCTTGCAAACCCCGGAATGGCCGATCTCTGCAGGGAAAATGGCCTTAAATATATATTGATGCATATCAGAGGCAAACCCGTGGATATGCAGCTTCACACCGAATACACGGATGCTGTTCCGGAGATCATGGCATTTTTCTATGAAAAAGTTGGCGAACTTGTATGCCTCGGCCTGCGGCCTGAACAGATAATAGTGGATCCGGGAATCGGCTTCGCAAAAACAGCGGAAACTAACATGGAGATAATCAGGAATGGATCATCCATAAACATGGGTCTCGACACGCTCTTCGGTGTGTCGAGGAAAAGCTTTATGAGGAAAATATCGGGAACGGAACCGGAAAACAGGCTCTATGGAACCATTGCTGCTTCAATTTTCCTTATGGAAAAGGGTGTTGATATACTGAGGCTCCACGATGTATCTGCAAACCGTGAAGCCCTGGAAACATATTCGAGAATATCAGGCTACTGATTGCCGAGTGACTCTTTTCGTGCACACTCGGAGCAAAGGCCGGACATGATCAGTGTGGCACTCTCAATCTTCCTGTCGCCAAGCAATTCAGATGTTTTTATGCTTTCCGGGTCAAGCATGACATCCTCTATCTTGCCACATCTCCTGCATACCAGATTCCCATGGAACTCAAGGTTTGTTTCAAACCATGTCTGCCCGTCAGCCTCGAAGGAGGTTATGGCACCGGAGTTCTTCAGGACTCTCAGGACATTGTAAACTGTAGCCTGCGTGATGGTTGTTTCCACTTTCTTCACGTTCCTGTATACGTCCTCCGCCGTAAAATGACCGGGCTGACGATTCAGGTAATCTATCACACCGATCCTCTGCGGTGTTATTTTGTATTTGGATTTCTTGAGGGACTGGATGTATTCCTCTTTCTTCATTTTGAATGTATTTTGGTAAACCTAATAAGCTTTATCACTTAATAGTAAGGTGCGATTTCCATTAACAAGGAACTTAGGGCTCCGGTGGAAGAGTTATTTTCAAATAGCCCATGCAAATTCGATCCTGAAGAAAATGGAGTGAAAGCATGAAATTGTTTGGCATAACTTCACCATCTACTGGATCAGGGAAAACCAGCATAACCCTGGGCATATTGAGCAATCTCAAAAATGCCACATCGTTCAAGATAGGCCCCGATTACATCGATCCAATGCTTTCTTCATCCGTGTCAGGTAACAGGGCCCACAACATTGACAGGTGGATACAGGGGAGGCAGTTCAGGAATTCCTTCCTCTCGTCTGCATCCGGATATGATTATGGAGTGGTGGAAGGAGTGATGGGATTTCGTGACTCAGGTATGGACATTGATCTGAGCACGTATTTTTATTTCAAAACGCTTAATATTCCATATTTGCTGGTAATTGACGTATCCAGGTTGGCCGAGTCAGCATACTATATCGCTTCGGGTTTCCTGGGAAAAAACGCGCTTGGTGTCATAATAAACAACTACTATTCGGAGAAGCACCTTCAGATGGTCTCGAAGCCCTTTGCAGACCACGGAGTAAGAATAATAGGCGCGGTGCCCCACAGCGAAGCCATATCTATTCCTGAAAGGCATCTCGGGCTCTACCTGGGAAACGAGGTGGGTGATCTCCAGGGAAAAGCCAGAGAGATCGGGAAATATATCAACATGGATTTCCTGGAGTGTGTCCCCGATGTAAAATACCACGCTGACCATACCGTTAACCGGATAGAAGGTTCTTCATCCATATGGATCGCGCAGGATAATGCATTCAGCTTTTACTATGGTTCAACCATGGGTTTCCTTGAAAGAATCGGGAACATTAACTATTTCTCCCCCATCAGGGGAGAAGTCCCAGAAAACCCTGATTTTGTTTATTTTGGGGGCGGATATCCAGAACTGTACGCAGTTGACCTTTCTGCTGCCTCATCCCTGAGATTGGCAATCAGGAACCTCTCGGAATCCGGCATACCCATCATAGGTGAGTGCGGGGGGCTTATGTATCTTGAAAACAGCCTGAAAGTCCAGGGAAAGATCTATCCAATGGCAGGTGTTTTCCCGGGAAGCTCAGAGATGACGGGACGGCTTACCCTTGGGTATACCGAACTATCGGTCGTTAAAACCAACCCACTGTTCAGGGAAGGTGAGAGTGTTTACGGACACGAGTATCACTACAGCAATATTACCGATGACACGCCAAAGACCATGAAGAACGTAAGGGGTAGGGGCATAGAAAGCATGGATGGTATGGTGTCGCATAATACCATTGGTTCATATACCCATCTGGATTTCGAGAGATACGGAAAAAGGATCAGGAAACTCGTTAAACCTCGGTGAGGAATGCCAGGTACGCCAGGTAACTTTCATAGAGATCCTTCTTGCTCACGAGTTCGAAAGGGGAATGCATTCCCAGGACCGGTGGGCCGGCATCTATAACCGGTATTCCATATCGTGCAATGTCCTGCGCGACTGTCCCACCCCCGCCTTCGTCAACCTTTCCCATGGTCCCGAACTGGTACTTCACTCCTTTATCTGAAAGTACCTTCCTTATGTGAGCAACGTATTCCGATGGTGCTTCTGAGCCGGAATACTTTCCACCATAACCAGTATATTTTGCTATCACTATGCCTTTCCCCATTCGTGCCGCGTTATGATCGTCATGAACATCCTTGAAGCTTGGATCCATTGCAGAATCCACGTCAGCGCTGATCGCCCTGCTGTTCCTGAGAACCCTGTAAAAATCGGTCATGCTATAGTCAGGACCAACTTTCCTCAGTATGGAATGGACAACTGATTCGATCATATTGCTCATCGATCCGGATATGCCATAACCGCCGATTTCCTCCTTGTCATAGAAAATGGCAAGCGAACTGTATCTTGCGCCGCTGTTTTCGAGAAGCGCCCTGAAGGTCGTGAATGCAGATGCCCTGTCATCATGGCCATATCCTGCGATCATGGAATTGTCGAACCCGCTGTATCTTGGACCAAATGCGGGTACAAGGCTCAGGTCCGCGGAAGCGAGATCCTCTTCCTCAATTCCGTATTTCTGTTTAAGCAAAGCGAGTACATTGAATTTTACCGGATCCTTCTCGGCATTGCCTGCCGATATGCCAACGATGAGATTCATTTCCTCTCCTTCAATTCCATCTATCAGCTCACGCTTGAACTGTTTTTTCGCGAGGTGGGGGAGGAGGTCAGGTATCACAAATACGGGTTCAGATCGCTTATCTCCAAGCCTGATGCTGATCACCTCGCCCGATTTCAGCACGACCTGTCCGTGAAAAGCCAGTGGCACGTTGACCCACTGATATTTTTTTATTCCGCCATAATACTGCGTTTTCATCAACGCTATACCGGTGTCTGAATCCTCATACAGTGGCTTCGGCTTGAGGTCTACCCGCGGGGAGTCAATATGCGACGCCAGAATCCTGAATCCGTCATTGAAGACGTCTTTCCCGATAGACCCTGCAATCAACGCCCTGTTACCCAGTTCCTGAAAGAAAAACGAACCGTATGGGAGAGTGGTGAATTCATCGAGGCTCTTGTAGCGAAAAGCCCTCAGCTTTTCCCTCAGGTATGCTACGACCTCAGTCTCCGTCTTGCAGTTTTCGATGAAATCCACATATGAATCGGAAAAACCCTCTATTTTCTCCTCGACTGTTATTTTACCGCTTTCCCCTTCGTCCTCAAGCATAGCCATAGTGCATCTATGCTGCAAGTATTAATATTTCTCGATACATATTTATGTATGTCCTGCAGCATGCAACTGTTCCAGAAGAGCAAATCTTGGGTCTTCCTTTTGAATGGTTCGAAAATGAAATTCAAATCTTAATAACTACAAAACCATGTTGAAAATAATGACATTCGAGAGGGTGAGGGGTTTCAGGGATCATTACCCGGAAGACATGATGCCAAGAAAGAAAATATTCAAGGTTGCAGAGGAAAGCGCTGAATCACTGGGGTTCAAGAAAGTTGATTTTCCAAGCCTTGAATATCTCGATCTGTATCGCCTCAAGTCCGGCGAGGAACTTGTTGGGCAGACATTTTCCTTCGTGGACAAGGGAGGCAGGGAAGTTACTATGATACCTGAAGCAACACCCTCCGTTGTTAGAATGATAACGGCACGGAAGGACCTCATCAAGCCTATTCGCTGGTACAGCCTCCCCAAAATATTCAGGTATGAAGAGCCACAAGCTGGAAGATACAGGGAGCATTACCAGTTCAATGCTGACATATTTGGAACAGATTCACCAGAAGCTGACGCCGAAATAATTGGCCTGGCGGGAATGATCCTGGACAGACTTGGGCTGGACAGGAGATATGAATTAAGGATCAGCAGCAGGCCGCTCCTCGAATCAATACTGGATTCAGTTGGCTGCATGGATGTGCCAGCTGCCTTCGGCGTGATTGACAGATTCAGGAAGATAGGCAGGGATGAGTTTTTTTCTGAGATGTCAACAACCGGTATAGACACTGATCACACAAGTCTGCTATACAGCATGATCTCGCATACAGTGGAACCTGGAAAAATACATGACGTCACGGGAGGCCTCACAAGCGCCTCCGTTGGCGTCGAAATATCGAGGCTGCAGTATATTGCCGATCTCGTTTCGAGAATGATCCTTTCAACCGTGAAGATTGACCTTTCCATAGTGAGAGGGCTTGCGTACTACACCGGAGTGGTGTTTGAGGCATATGACGTGATGGGAAAGCACCGAGCAATACTTGGAGGCGGCAGGTATGACGGGCTTGCTGCGTTGATGTCTGAACAGGATATCCCTGCTGTGGGATTTGGCATGGGAGATGCAGTCATAGAATTGCTCATGAAGGAGGAAGGAAAATGGGTTTATGCAAACGAAAAACCATTATTCTATGTGTGCTGTACAAGACCAGAATCGAAAAGATATGCCTTTTCCGTATCCAGTGAAGTGAGGGGTGGGGGAGGCGAGACCATAGACGACCTTTCTAACAGGGGGCTCTCTGCGCAGCTCAGAAATGCTGCCGGGGAAAAATGTGATTATGCAGTCATAGTGGGGGAGAGGGAGGAGAAGTCCAAAACTGCGACGTTCAGGAACCTTGTCAGCGGCGAACAGAAAGAGATAGAGTATGGAAAAATAGGGCAGTACGTCAGGACGCTGAAGGACAAAACCGGAAATGGGTCCTGAATAACCTCTGCAGAAGAACTTTCATGTGAAACGCGCTTCAGAGACGTGCCAGAATTAACGAAAAATTATTAAGCGTCCAAAAGCTTAATGTTTGGGTTTGAGATGTCTATAGCTTTTGTTCTGATCAGCACGGTTCCGGGAAAGGAGCATGAGGTCTACAACAAGATATCAAAGATCAACTACGTTGTTGAGATTCACCCGCTTTTCGGGGAATATGACCTCATAGTGAAGATCGATGCCAAGGATTATAGCGAACTTGGTAAAATTGTGGTGGACCAGATAAGAACTATAGAAGGCGTTATAGATACTAAGACCTTAACAGGAATCAAGCTTTGAGGTGAATGATTGAGTAGTCTAATTCTTAATTGGCAGAGTTTCGTATTGGTGATGTTAGGGCTGATGGCAGTTGCGCTTTTTGTCCTTGGCGTACTTACCGCTTACTTCGGCAGCGGAAAGAGCAGGACTGTTGGGGCAATACTGCTTGTGCTTGGTATAATTGTGGCTGTCCTTGACATATTTGTCATAGACCACATGTATTTCAAGCTGGATTTCATAAATGAGATAGTCTATCCGGCTGTTTTCTACATAGTTGCAGCAGCAGTCGGAGCGGTGATAGGCCTTCTCGTATTCCTTGGCGCCATAATGAAAACCTGATTTTTTCCAATATATTTTAATCATCTTTGTATTTTCCATTCAACATGGCTTTTAATTCTAGTGAATTTGTAGAATCCGCAAAAAAGCAGATATCAAATGAACTTGTGGGGAGGGGTATACTGGCCTGCTCTGGCGGCCAGGACAGTACCCTGCTGGCGGTAATCGCCAATGAGGCTGCTGGGGACAGAATACTATCCGTATTCATAGACACCGGCCTGCTAAGGGAAGGCGAAGTCGACAGTGTAAGGAAGACCTTCTCCAGCTTTTCGATCAACTTCAGGGTAATAGACGCATCTGAAGAATTTGTTTCTGCCCTGCGCGGAGTAACGGACCCTGAACAGAAGAGGAAGATAGTTGGGAACAAGTTCATTGAGATATTCGAACGCGTAGCTGCCGAGTACGGCGCAAATACATTGCTTCAGGGAACAATAGCCCCAGACTGGATCGAGAGTGGCGGAAAGATCAGGGATGTTATCAAGAGCCATCATAACGTCGGCGGGCTTCCTGAAAAGATGAAACTGAAGCTGCTCGAACCCCTGCGCGACCTGTACAAGGATGAGATCAGGGAAGTATCAAGATTCCTTAACATTCCAAGGATAATACAACCATTTCCGGGCCCAGGACTCAGCGTCCGAATAATGGGGGAAGTAACTAAGGAAAGGCTGGAACTCCTCAGGAAGACAACAAAAATAGTTGAAACGTCAATTGAAAAATGGTATGCAGGAAGCGATGATCTCCCATGGCAGTTCTTTGCCGTACTCCTGCCCATAAGGACAACAGGAATCCATGGCGACAAGAGGACATACGGATACACCGTTGCCATCAGGGCCGTAGACACCCTTGATGCAATGTCAGGGACATTTTCAAGGCTTCCCTACGATCTTCTGGACTCGATGTCCACGTCCATAACAAATGAGGTAAAGGAGATAAACAGGGTAGTTTTTGACGTTACTAACAAGCCTCCAGGAACGATTGAGTGGGAATGATCGCCATGGATCAAAATGAGACGGAGCCGCCTGATCAGTCATGTTGATAGTAAAGAATGCAGCCAGCCTCGATTTTTCTTTTGTTCCCGGTAACCTGCCGGCAAGGGAAGCAGAGCTCGAAATGCTAAGGAATATAATCATGGAACCCCTGAAAAGCGGGGTGTCCTCAACCATCATAATTTACGGCCCATCGGGAACAGGAAAAACAGTTACCGCAAAATATCTCCTGAGAAGCGACCCCAAGATTATAACAGTATATGAAAACGCTCTTTCGTTTGGCAGCCTGAAGTCCCTTCTCGTTGATGTTCTCCTCAAGATGGGAAAGGTTGTCCAGGATAAGGGCGTAACGTACCAGCAGATTTTCAGGTTACTCAAGGGGCATATATCACAGAGCGACGGGAAGATGCTTGTAGTGATAGACGAGGCTTCCGGGATCATGAAGTCTGACCCAGAGGGGTTTTACAACCTCATACGGGCAGAGGAACTGTATTCCGCAAAACTGTCATGCATACTCATCTCCATTGATGATCCAACAACATACCTTACGGGAAAGCAGCGAAGGGCCTTTGGAGTCTTCTCATCAATCAGGTTCATGCCGTACTCTGAAGCTGAACTTGAGATGATTGTGAATGATAGGGCAAGAACAAGCCTGCACGGTGGATCGTATACGCAGAACATAATCTCGGAGATAGCACTGATCGCCTCCAGGTTTGGAAGTGCCAGAGTGGCAATCGAGCTTCTCCAGAAATCAGCTTACATTGCACAGTCCAATGGGACAGATACTATTACACCGGAGGATGTGAGATCCGCCAAAGCACTCATAAACCCGTATGTGACCGAGAGCAAGCTTTCCGATCTCAACACAGATGAGCTGATCGTGCTTATGGCAATATGCCGGAATCTATTCGACAATCCCGAAACAGACATATCCAGCACATATAGCACTGCCAGGATTATTGCGGAGACCCATGACTATGATGTGCCTGATCTCCAGAAAATTTACAGGGTGACCAGCAAGCTTGAATCTGTTGGAATGATTGACAGCCGCATTTCAGGAAAAGGCGACAGAAAGGGAGTCAGCAAATCAATTTTCGTGAATGATATCCCGGTAAAGGTTCTTTTTGAGAAGATTGATGACATGATCAGTAAGGCAAGATAATCTGTGGGTCCTTTGCACTGGACACGAGGAAATCAAAGCTCTCAAAGGAGCGCTTCAGGTATTTAAGGTAGAAATTCCTGTCTATTCCGGTAGATTTTTCAGGCAATTGCAAAATGCCGTGCTTCCTGTCGCTCACTATGACCCGGATCGATTCACCGGGCATTATGTCATCACCCGATGAGGAGAAGAATTTCATCGCAGCACGCTGCAGGTTGTTCACCCTGTATTCTTCCATGTGCCTGCTCACCCTTGTCTCAATAGCAAAATCATACAGGCTGAATGTCGCCAGTTCCCGTACGTATCTCCGTTCCAGTGCCTTGAGATCCCCCGCCATGGACAGTATCTCGGTCCTGTTTTTGCAGTTCCTGAAGATATCAAGAGCCTCCATCTGGAACTTCCTGGCAAATGCAGGGAAATCGTTCCTTCGGACCTCAAGCCCGCGCACCTTGAAAGTGCCATTCTTCCTTCTCCCCAGATAGCGCCCCGGCGATCCGAGCCCGTTTTTTCCCTTAAAGAACGTTATCCAGCTGTACTCTCCGTCTATTACTATATCTATGCGAGTCTTTTCCTTTATCTCCTTCAGGAGTCCATCAATGTCACCGTTCCCGCTAAGCCACAGCGAGTCGACTATGCCATGTATGACGTGAAACCCATATTTTTCAGCCAGTTTCATTGCAGTTGAGAATGCCCACCTGCCCATTGCAGTTATTGCTTCATGAACCTCGATCCTTCCGAATTTGGCATTCTTGTACCCTGTGTATCCGAAGGACGTCAGGAGCATCCACTTCAATGCGGCATCCCTTTTCTGTATGTTTGGATTACCTTCCCTCAGCGACTTGTACATCAGCCGCCTCTCCAGTAGTTCGCTGAGTGCGGATGAAAGGAATCCAACCTTCTCCATGTCGACACGGTAATCTGAACCCGGAAGCCTGATCCCCCTGTGGGAGTCTATTGTTTCAGGGGAAAGATTATACCTGACTATTATGCTCGGGTACATTGAAGAGAAGTCAATTTCTGTGACGTCCTCATATATGCCCGGTTCCGGTTGCAGCACGATTCCGCCCTTATCACGCTCAAACAAATCGGTTGCCGGTTTCTCCTTCTCGTGGTCATCCTTGTATAGTGGGACAAGTATGCCATTCCTTATGGCGTGTGACACTTCCAACGAGGAAACTGCAGTTCCCGGCGTTACCCGTGAAGCCTGCACTATTGGCAATGACGACATTCTTGACACCTCGTAAAGCCCTGGAAGGCCGCTTTCAGAATATATGAATGAATCAGCGCTTATGCATAACTTTCCTGGCATGCTTATCTCCGGCGATTTGTGAAGGACCCTTCCATATGATTCATATGAAGAACCGTTTCCCACTGTATAACACGGTAGCCTGTATCCCAGGTCGGAAATTCTGTTCAGTATTTTCTGGAAAACGCGCCTGGCATTGCTGTAAAGAATGATCAAATTGTTGTTAATGGCGTCAGCTGCGTCGCTGAATGAGGACCTGGTCGGCGCCATCTCATTTCCATCTATATTTATGGATGTTATTCCAGAGAAATCAGACTTCCCCCCAATGACCACCGACGGTATTTCCGGGTCCGGATCATACCTGGAGCCTGTTCCAAAAAATGATAGTTCCCTCTCAGCCATGAAACGAAGGTGCTGGCTTATCCCGGCGTTGTATACTGAAAGTTTTCTTGACAGTCCTATTACTCCTATTGCCTCAACGACACTGTCTATCTGGGATTGTCTCAGGATTATTTCTATCCCATGCAACTGCCCGTAAACATTCCCGTGCGTCGTGTAATTGTAGGATATGCCCCTGACAACGTCAAGTTCACGGGCCAGCATGTCCAGGTCATATTCAGATCCGGAGACAAATATCCATGGATAAAAGCTGTATTTCCGCCTTGTTACCCTTCCGTCCTCGTATTCCCACAGCGTTATGTGGTCCGTACCGGTGGCGTTTATAATCTGCCTCAAACGTCTTCGTTCCAATGCCGCTTTTCCATTGCATCGATTTTCTTGGCGAACTCAAGCATTATGGATATGAGAAATCCTGAAAAACTGTCAAGCGTTGATGTCGATACTTCCGGAGAATGAATCTGCCCCATGACAATTATACTTTCAAAAACCTCAACGTCTTCCTTCCTCATTACCGATTCCATCTTCCGAATCTGATCCACCAGGCGCTTTGTGTCCTGCCTAACTGTCAGTGTTGTTCTTCCCAAGAATACAGGCCCCCCTCAACTTTATTCTTAACGTTGCGTACCGGCGAGACAAACCGCCTGCCAAGGTACTCCATGAACGGCCCTGGCTCGCCTACAACGTAAAAATATATCATGCAGCCATGGTAATATGATTTTATCTTCAGGATGTCGTATATGCTCTGCAGGATATCGGATTCCCATGATGAAATGATCTCGGACCTGATTCCTATGAAATGGGGGTTGTCATCGGTTTCCATGAGTGCTTTCTGCAACTGGTATGACGTAAGGATTCTCTCCACCATCACGGTTCTCGCAATATGCTCCGGGAACTGCCTTAAGAAATCCACCATGATGCCATCTGATACCATCAGGTGTATTTTCTCGTTGGCTCCGGCCCTGTCCATGAAATTGCGGAATTCAATGGATCCGAGATTGTCGACAATTACCATCCTTAGATGTCCTGGCATATTCAGAATCATCAGGTCATAAGTAAAAGCCGTTTTGAGTGAATTAAAAAATGAGCAAATGAGATATTGCCAGAATGCAGAATGTATTTCTGGAAAACCACGGGCAGGGATTCAGGAGAAAATGTGCAGGACGGCTACTGATAATTGAGACCAGTTTTTCCGTTATTCTTGAGCTTGTCGTTGAGTTTCACGGCTGCACGGATTATGCCCAGATGGGTGATGGCCTGGGGAAAATTCCCAATAAGTTCCTTCGTATCAAATTCCACTTCCTCGGAAAAAAGCCCAAGATGGTTCCCCATTGCCATTATGGTCTCAAACACCTCCTTTGCCTGGCGTGTCCTGTTCATCAATATTAGGGCCTCTACATACCAGAAAGAGAGCAGGACAAAGGCGTTATCCCTCCCTCTCAGGCCGTCATCCTCAAGATATCTGCGGAAAAGGAAATCGTTTCCCATGAGAGTCTTTTCTATCAGCTCGATGGTTCCCATAATCTTCCTGTCATTCGGCGGAAGGAAACCGAGGAGAGGCATCCTGATAAGTGCAGCATCCGTGTCATTTGAACCGTAATATTGCATGAAGCTGTTCTTTTCCTTGTTGAAGCCGAGCGCTATTACCTCTTTTTTAATGTTGTTCTCCATCTTCTCCCACTGCGAGTAGGGAGCAGATAACTCAAGCATTTTCCCGAGTTCCCTTGCCCTGTGGAAAGCCGTCCACGACATCAATTTGGAGTACACGTAGTGCTTCGGCTCGGTTCTGAATTCCCATATGCTGGAGTCCGGCATCTTCCATGTCTCCGTAAGGGTATCCAGGATGTCTATGACAAAATCCCAGAGATAGGAGTTGATGAGCCCACCTATCTTGCCCAGATAATATATGGCGTTTATGATCGACCCGTACTGGTCGACCTGGAGCTGCGAGGAAGCCTTATTCCCTATCCTGACTGGTCTGGATGCCATGAATCCGTCATAGTCTATCTCGACCTCGTCAATGTTTTCATCATTGTTTATGGAATAAATTGTCCTGACGCGCCCTTCCCTCTGTATCATATTCATTATATCATAGAGAAATTTTGTTGCTTCCCTCTTGTACCCGATCATGGACAGCGATTCCACGACGTATGCCGTGTCCCGTATCCATGCATACCTGTAGTCCCAGTTTCTCTCGCCGCCGATGCATTCCGGCAGGCTTGCAGTGGGGGCTGCCACCATCAGGCCGGTAGGTTCAAAGAAGAGGCTCTTCAGGGTCAGTGCTGACCTGTTCACGCTTCCCCTGAATATACCGTGGTAGTTGCTCTGGTTGCTCCAGGTCTTCCAGTAATTCTCTGTGTCTTCCAGCCTGTCATATGACTTGTAGTCGCTAACGCGATCAAGATGCTTGATGCCGTAGAGCACTATCATCCATTTTGAGGTCCCTCTTTCCATCCTGAATGTACTGGAAACAAATGGTCCGGTGCCCTGCAGGACGGTATCGGTGGCAAGCCCTATGCTGTAGCCGTTTCCCCTGAAAATTACACCGTTCCTGTTCCTGAATATTTTTGGGGTTATTGATCCATAGCTGAAGTTCGGCTTGAAACCAACCTCGACCTCTATATCCGAATATGGAGCTTCAATGGACCTGTGGATCTCTGGGAAATTGATCGTCGTATACTCCGATGCCGGAATAAAATCGGTAATCCTGAGGAGTGTCTGCCTGTTCCTCAGAAATTCAGTTATCAGAATGTTGGTGTATTCTTCGTAGCTCTGTCTCACAACCAGACCTGTTGTATCGGATGGCTTAATAGAAAAAAACCCTCCCTTCTCCTTGTCGAGTATGGAATCAAAGACCGGAGGTGAATTGAAGTTCGGAAGGCATGACCAGTCAATGGTGCCGTTCATGCTTACCAGTGCAGCTGTCCTGTTGCTTGCAATCATTCCGTGATTTCTTATTCTTGAATACCCGTTGGTTTCCACGTCAGCAATGTTTACAGTTTCGCCT
>DAICSO010000002.1:0-81485 GCA_027368075.1 bacterium | reverse complement strand
CAGTTTTCAGGAGCATAATGGATCTTCCCTTTTTCATAATACATGAACTTGTATGATAGAGCACCAAGAGAACCCCCAGCTGACCAGTAGATCAAAAAACACCTTCGGAAGCCCGGTTTTCAAGATGAAGATTGGTTGAATATGGATTTACTGTCACGAGAGTTGATATTGGGAGCGTTCTCATCACATCAGCGATGATTCTTGTCCTGCCTTTCAGATTCATGAGCACCCAGAAATTATGCAGGAGGATCGCCAGGTAAAAGTACAGGAGCCTCATGCTGTATCTTTTCGATGTGGTTCTTGCAAGGAATTTCCGGATCACCCAGTATCTCGTCTCTCCCCCGACTTTTCTTGAACAGTCTCAGTATTGACGCCGGGGAAAAAGACGTAGCTGTGAACTCACATCAGGCTTTCCCGATATCCAGTAGCTTCCTCTCCTTACGCTCCTCAGCCCTTATTCTACCAAGTTCGTACCGGTTCATGTCTGCAAACCGTATAATTTCGGAGAGTTCTGGATGCGCTGCCTTAACCAGCTTATACATGTCCATAGATATCTTCCTGAGATCGTAATGTGCCTGCGGTGTTGATCTCAGTTCTATGAAGTATGTGATCTCCCTAAGGTTCGATCCAACGGTAATGGGATACCTGAAGGCATACGGAACGACGTACTGGGCAAGGTTTGGCCCGTACTTCTGCCTGATCATTTCATATACCTCCTTTGCACGATCCATGGCGAATCTGAATTTACTTCTATATTCTTCAACAATCCCGATAATCTCTGGAAAATCGTAGCCATAACTTACAGAAAGAGGATTACGTATTATTGAAAGGAATCTGTGTCTCTGCAGATCCCGGAAGGCACCATAATTCGTGTTGACTTCAAATAGGAAATTAACGGACTCGAATGCGCGAGGGGGCTTCATTTTACGGTTAGTCCGCAATTGAGCCATCCTTGATATCAGTCCGCTTTTCTCTGCGCTGTCCATTGATTTTATAATTTCTGCAAGACTCTGAAGCGACCCACCGTTCTGGTAGAGCAGGAGAGTGATCACCCGGTCAAGTGCCATCTTTCTATCATCTGAAAAGGCGAGGTGCACCAATTCCTCAGGCACTTTTCCATGCAATTCCATCGCAGTGAGCCTGGCAACCTCATCTTCATAACTTGCAATCTCCTCGCTTCTGGTTGACATGGAATTCTCAATGAGTCCGGGAAATTCTTTTAGCAACTCGCTATAAATTTTTCCCGCAAGTGACTCCGACTCAATATCTCCAGAATGCTTCAGTTTTCTTATGAGCTCAATATATGATCTGCCATTTCCAGAAACGCCAATGTTTGTCAACGTTGAAGCGGGAAGGAGGAAACGGAGATCATCCAGCGATCTCGCACGTACTGATGAATCATACGATTTTTTAGCTATGGTCTTGTCCTTCTCTGTAAGGCTTCCATACGGAAAATTTTTCTTCAATTCAGGTGAAAGAAAATCCATTTCATCAATGGGGTACATTTTCCGGATAGTCTCAAGCATTGGCTCATAAAGTTCAGCATAGGTGCTGAACAGAAGGTTACAAACTTCAGTATACTCGGCCGCAACCTGGCCGGAAATACCAATTTTCTCAGGTCTTGCAAACAGGAAGTTTCCATCCACCTTCCTGTCATATCTGACGTATCTGGACGACTTCTCGAGGAAGGATAGACCAACCCTGACCTCCTCAATCCTCTTTGAAACCACGTTTGAAACATTCTGGATCGCCAACTGGGCTGTTACAAGCTCCGATACGGATTCGTCTCCGTATTCAATGAACACTTTCTTATAAAATTCCGTGCCCCTCTTTTCATCATTTTCGAATTCCTTCTGATATAACTCTCTAATGTCAAGGGTGGCAGTCCTGCTGTACCTAGAGAGCAGCGCACCTCTGTCTATCATCCGCCTGGTGCGAACAAGAAAAACGTCATCATCAGTGTTGGAAAATTCATCCATGATATGTTATTGCGCGTTAAATAAAAAATTTGGTGTAGACAGAAAAGGGATTTTTAAATTGCATAAATTCTATAATACCCGGCTGATAACTTAGAACAAATGACAGATATAATAAGAAAATCATTAGCTGAGCTGGTTGGAACGTACATTTTTGTGCTTTTCGGGCCTGGGAGCATAGTTGCTTTTATAGCCGCTTTTAACCAGACACTGAACCCGTCAACTTTATTTTATCTTGCTACGACCTTCGGTCTCGGAATCTCCATTGGAATAATGGCAGTGGCCAATATATCCGGTGGTCACGTCAACCCTGCCGTGACTATTTCACTGTTCGTTGCAGGCAGATTTCCAGGCAAGCATGTTGTTCAGTACATCGTGGCCCAACTTATAGGTGCAGTTCTGGCTTCAGCAACGGTTGGATTATTATTTGGGTACAATGTCGCCAATTCCGTACAGTTTGGTGCGACTATCCCCGGGTCGAGGGGTCCATTGATTGCCTTTGCGGGAGAATTAATCATGACTTTCTTCTTCCTCTGGACAATAATGGGTGTAACGTCAAGGACGAATAACACTGCAATAATAGCCGTGGTCATCGGCATTTACGTTTCTATCATGATATTCATGCTCGCAACAGTGAGTGGCGGATCAATCAATCCCGCAAGATCATTCGGTCCAGCGGTTTTATCCGGGATCCTGCTGAAAGGCCAATATTTTCAGTGGATATACTGGGGGGCTCCAATTATAGGGGGTTCTCTTGGTGCTCTATCATACAAGTTCATGTATTATGAAAAAGGGAAGATCCATTATGCTCCTGAAAACTGATCTCGTAAATAATTTTATTATTTACCATTTTTGATTGTAGAAGCCACACAGAGCGGTTGTAAAAACGATATGGCGATCAGACGGGATCAATTTTATTCATGTTGTCTGTTATTTGCAATTAAAGTTACCAATAACCGGTGAGCGCCTTCTTTTTCATATTTAAAAAAAAATAATTTGGTTGGAGAATTTACCTTCTCTTCTTCTTGTCAGGCTGCGCGACAGGGACGAAATAGACATCAGTAGGACTGAATTTCTGGTTTCTCCTGAACTTTGCAGTTACTGGCATTCCCACGTACAGATCATTGAGGTCAGCGCCAATAAGCCGGGCCATGAAGAGGGAATCGACATTCTCGAACTCAACCATAATCAGATTGAACGGTGTTTCCTTAAGGAATTCCTCACTACCGAAATAGCACGTTGTGTATGTATGCACCTTTCCTGTATTTGGCAACTGATACCATTCGGTTTCAGCACCGCACATCATGCAGTGGGATCTGGGTGTTGCATAAGTATACCCGCAATTCTTGCACTTGCTGCCCATGATTTTCCTCTTGCCGAGTGCCCTGAAGAATTCAGAGTCCTGTGCATAGCTGTGAATATAATCTATTTCGTAATGGGATTTCACTATCAGGGGATCAATGCTGTAAACCTCAGTCCCGCTTTGTGTCTCCTCCATTTTTGCGTTTGGGTTGATTGTCATTTGACCGCCTCCATTATGGTTGCAGTAACATAAGTTCCAGTTCCCGCATGGCTGTGTATCAGCCCCCTCTTCGGGTTGTTCAGCTGAAGGTAATCGTCCTTGAAATGCTTCTTGACTGTACGCTGGAGCTGCCAGAACATGAACACCGATTGCATTATCCCTGTAGCTCCCACAGGGTGACCTGAAGCCAGCAGTCCGCCGGACGGGTTGACAGGTATTTTTCCCTTAAGCTCGGATTTGCCATCCTCAATGAATTTCCCCCCCTCACCGTACTTGCAGAGTCCAAGATCTTCATACGTCTGTATCTCTGAGGAGGTGTACGCATCATGAAGCTCTATAAGGTCAAGTTCCTCAATGGGGTCTGTGATTCCAGCGCCATCGTATGCCTCCTTGGCAGCGGTTCTTCCGGCTCTGAAGGAGTGGACACCTGGGTACTTCAATCCTGAATAATCAGATTCCTTCTCGTTTGGAAGGAGTGGAACCTTTCCCATTGGCCTGTCCGATAATCTCATTGTATCAGTTCCGGTGCCTATACTCTTTATAAGAACCGGTCTGTCAGTTATTTCAAAGGCCTTCTCTTCAGAAGCAAGTATTGAAACAGCAGCTCCATCTGACATTGTACAAACGTCTAGCCGGGTAAGCGGGTAAGCAACCATGGGTGAATTTCGTACGTCACTTACAGTCAGGTTCATCGGGCTCTGAGCATAGGGATTATGAATGGCATTCCTGTGGTTCTTGACAGACACCTGGGCCAGCTGCTCTACTGTCGTACCGAATTCGTGCATGTGCCTTACAGCCATCATGGCATAATATCCAGTATAAAATCCTCCAACGGGGTAATCAAAGTTTGTATCGCTCGCAAGGGCAATGAATTCATTTCCCTTCCATGTGTTTACGTGTGACATCGTCTCGAAGCCATAGACTGCGCAGGTATCCATTCTTCCGGAAGCTATTTCCTCGTATCCTGTCTGGAATGCGAGTCCGCCAGTTGCTCCTCCCCCTTCAACTCTCTTGCTTGGTTTTGGGGTAAGGCCAAGATAGTCCTGCACCATAATCCCAGACATCAACTGTCTTTGGAAGTGGTCGGCAAAGTATGAAGCCACAGATCCGT
The DNA here is from genome assembly GCA_027368075.1 of bacterium. Lineage (GTDB taxonomy): Archaea > Thermoplasmatota > Thermoplasmata > Thermoplasmatales > Thermoplasmataceae > B-DKE. The sequence goes on along the minus strand of DAICSO010000002.1, from coordinate 76,876 downwards.
CAATGTCGTTAAGTGTAAGATGTACATCGTTCATTGCATAGTCAAAAGCCTTCTTGACACGCAACCTGAAGTCCATTTCCGGTGTAGCTTTGGCAAATTTTGTCACTCCGCCGGAAACCATGTATACATTTCTGCCCTTGTGTTTCATCAGTTCGCTATAATACATTGGGGTTAAAAATATCTTGGTTATCTAAAAGCGTTCTTCTGAAAACCTTAATATTTGCAAGAATGATAAAGCACCGTGAAAATAATTGTATTCGGTGGATCCGGTTTCATCGGAACCAACTTTATAAAACTGTTTGGAGCAGAAGAAAATGCTTATTATTCCCGTCACAGATCGAGCGAGCTTGATGCGTTAGGTGCTAATTGGATGGAAGGGAACATTCTGGATGAAGCCAGAGTTATGGACGCAGTGAATGGCTACGATATCATCGTGGCAGCTGCAGGAACTTCAGACGAGAAGGGTGAATCACACTTTGATGTACAGGTCAACGGGATGAAAAACATCGTAAAGGGAATCAAGAAAGTTGACAAGGATCAAAAACTGGTCTATTTTTCCCACATAAACCTCGAGAAGGGAAAGACAGAATATTTCAGGGTGAAAAGGGTTGCTGAAGGCAATGTTCAGCTGGTGAAGAATCATCTCATAGTCCGTCCATCGTTCGTCTTTGGAGATGGGGATCACATCACCGGCAGGATCCTGGACATGGCCAGGCAGAGTATAGGAAAATTCCCCCAGGAAGGGGACCTCAGCCCGGTCCATGTAAATGACCTGATGACAGTTATCAAGAATTCCCTGGAGACAAGGGGAGCAATCAATGTGTCAGCCAGGAAAAAATTAAGCTTTCTCGATGCGATAAACACGGCAAGATCAGCGCTTGGGCACCACCCGGCAAAGCCAGCAGGTAGGTTGTCAAGGAAGAGTTCCATAAGAAAAGCTTCCGAAAAGGGCATATTTACTCCAGAAGAGATCGACATGTTTTTGCTGGACTACTACAGGGATAATACAATGCTTCTCGAAAGATATGTCAGCGAACCGCTTTCCTATGCTTCGTTTCTAGAAAATGCAGCAAGACCCAAAAGCTAGGTCACATCAGCACGTGACCCATTGCTTCGCGATACGTGTAAAGGCTCAGCTTATGCAGATATTTCACTGCATAATCTGAAATAAAACCGCTGAAATCATTGTCGGCACGGGCAGCTACCAGGTGCCCAAGAGCCTCCTGCATAAACGCGCTTGCGCTGAGCAGGTATGCAGATCTCAGATCCGCCTTGCTCATCTTTTCTTTCATGTCTATCCATGTCTCCTCAGTTCTTCTAATTTTCTTTCTCTGCTCATCCAGTAGTTTAATGTCGCTGTCATAGATGCCGCTAGAAATTGTATCCAGCATATCAAGTATCTCCCTGGTTTCCTGCAGTTTTGATCCAGACGAGATAGCCAGTCCGATGTTTGCCTGGGCAAGCCTTATGCTTGCCTCATAGAGGAAAAAATCGTGGTTAAGTGGAATTTCTTTTTCAATAAGATCGCAGAAAGCGACATTAACATTTTCGCCATCATCTATTCCTTCTGCCATAAAATCACCATCATAAGTAGCTCCGGGCAGATTCGAACTGCCGTCGACGGGTCCAGAGCCCGTTATGCTTGGCCACTACACCACGGAGCTATGCATAACGGCTATTGTCAATGCCCTTTAATATTTTTCCCTGACTCTGTTGTTGATGTATAGATTCTCTCCTCTTATAGCATAAGTAAAGTTAAATATGGAAAATCCAATAAAGAAAAGTGAAGAACTGGAGCGGTCATCTTTATTTTGATGATAAATTTCAATGGAAGAATCTTGATAAGGCCTTTCCTGAACTGTGGGATCTTATAAGCAGCGAGACAAAACAGAACGTCGAGGAAGAGCAATATGATCAGGTTGCTCTTGGGCTGAATATGGCTGAAATAGAGAAGAACAAAAAACCAATGGGATACACGAAGGAAGGATCAAAGTACAGGATGATTTTCCCTCAAAATATGAAGGAGATGATAATCTACAGGGGAGTACCCTCCGAAGATATCCGTGAAATTACGGAGAAGGTACAGAAGATACTGAAGAACAAGAAGATCAAGACCACTGTAGACTATGACAAAATGCTGCTTTACGATATCAGGAAAAGACGAAAGTAAAATCTCATTCCAGCTAGATATTATAAGCTCTTAAAAATATTAAGAAATAATTATATCACATCGTGCCATAGGGATTCCATATGGTCAGCAGAATAAAGGTGGTAAACGACATAGGTGAGTTAGTATCAATTTTCCATGCTGCCGACACTGATGTGAAAAGGAGGCTCCTTCTTGATCTGGCATCTAGCTGGGTGACCATGCCGCAGATAGACGAGAAATATGGTACACTCGGCAAGAAAGCACTCCTCTATCTAGATAAGATAAAGCTCATTGAAAGCCAGTGGATAACCAGTGAAAAGGGCCCAGAAAAGGCATATCATACTTATTATACCAGCGTGCAGATCAATCTTCTAGGATCCATGGGCGAACTGGCAGACATAATCTACGCGACCACATTTTCAGACGTCGATCTGGAGAAATATGAAGAGGGAATAAAAGGAATGATGGTTGGTGGGGAAGGCGTATTCATGGGTGAGGTGGCTGAAAAACTCGGTATATCGCAGACACTCCTCAGGGGCATTGTTAAGAGATCTAGCATATTGCAGATAAAAGGGTTCAAGATTGAACTTATCGAAAGCCAGTAGAGGAATCGGCGTGATTGCATATTGCCCAGCGTGAATGTTTTACGGATAGGCCATAGACCTTACAGGGACAAGAGGATTACGACTCACGTAGCCCTTGTATCCAGGGCTTTCGGGGCTTCCAGGATTTACGTTGACAGTAGGGACGAGGCACTTGAAAATACTGTCAAATCGGTGGTTTCAAATTTTGGAGGCGATTTCGGCATCGAAACCGGCGTGAACTGGAGCAAAGAATTAAGGGAATTCAAAGGCATCAGGATTCACCTAACCATGTATGGTTTGCCACTGGACGGTGTCATCGGGCAAATAAAATCAAGGGCAGCCAGTGAGGATATGCTCGTCGTAGTAGGTGCCGAAAAGGTGCCACCGGAAGTTTACCAGATATGTGACTACAATGTTGCGATAATGAATCAGCCACATAGCGAGGTTTCGGCTCTCGCAATATTTCTTGACAGGCTTTTTGATGGAAGAGATAAATCCTCAACGAAAAGGGCCAAATTCAGGATCATTCCCATGGAAAGAGGAAAGATGGTGAGAATATTTCCGGATGAAGCTGACTGCCTCAGAATACTCGCCGATGAAGGTGCGGGCGATGCAATCATGGCTCATTCCACGACAGTTAAGGATCTGGCAGTCAGAATTGCAGCACGCGCAAATGCCGACGTTGATCTGGTTAGATCCGGCGCATTACTTCATGACATTGGCCGAACCAAGACGCATGGAATCGATCACGCCTCTGCCGGCGCAAGGATTCTTCGAGAGAGAAACATAGATGACTCTATTGTCAGGATCGTGGAGAGACACACCGGCGCGGGAATAACCAGTCAAGAGGCAACAGGACTCGGATTGCCAGAGGGGAACTATATGCCAGAAACTATTGAGGAGAAAATCGTTGCTCAAGCTGATAATCTTGTTTCCGGCGAAAAAAGAATATCCCTGCAAGAAACAGTAAATCACTACATTTCAAAAGGACTGGACGAAGCAGCATCAAGAATAGTCAAACTCCACAAGGAATTATCTGATAAATGTGGTATTGATTTGGACATGCTTTGAATCCATAGCGTTGACTCCATTAATTTGTTGACCGCAGACCTTGTCTAAGTTTTTTCGAGAAACAGCCATACTGCGAAAAGATTAAAAGTAAGAAATCTCTTAACCATAGTTGTCTTGCCGCCGTAGCTCAGCAGGTAGAGCACTCGGCTGTTAACCGAGCGGTCGTCGGTTCAAATCCGACCAGCGGCGTTGGGGCTGTAGCTCAGCCAGGTAGAGCGCCTGGCTCATAACCAGGTGGCCGTCGGTTCAAACCCGGCCAGCCCCACTGATTTCGGGTAGTGTGGAACATTACTACTTATTCGAATTTTCATCAGGGTGACAAATTTTTTTCCCAATATGCCAGAGAATATACGCTTTTCCAATGAAAACTAAAGCGCTATAGTGGGGAAGGAGTTAGAGGTCTGCCTCCAACAGGCTGTCCCCACGCTTAACATAACCACACGCATCGAGCAATGCTCCTAGAACCAGGTCAATGACTCCCACTACGGGAAAATTTAACTCGTTTCCTGTGAGACCTTCAGCAGCCTGTAGCAGCGTTGATTTTGCCTGCAGATATCCGGCCTGCTTTATGTAAGGGCAGACGCTGGTTCTCAGCATTTCTGCGTCTTTATCCAATTCTTTAATTATTTTTTTCTTCCCGCCTATTAAGGGAATATATTTCCTAAGACTCCCGCTTTCAGAGCTCCATAAATTAAATTTTTCCTTAAAGTACTCCAGTGTCGCGTTCTGATTTATGTCCATTGTAGCAACAGATCAATTTTTATAGATAAATATTTAGTATGCTTTGTGCATAGTGCGAATCACCTTTATAGCAGACCCATATTTTGGGCTTTGAATTTTATCAGGCATTTTCTCTTGGAAAGAAATATATACAATGTAAAAGTAATGCAATTATGATAGTAGAGGAAATAGATAAAAAACTCGACATGGAGTTATCCTTTTCTATGTCCTCAAAGAATCCGCTTGCTTCGTTGGCCGAAAAATTCTATATTTTTTCACTTTCTAACTGGATTTTCAGGAATGAGACGTTTGAATTATACTACATTATTCCGGTATCGGAAACAGTTACGAATGAAATGAGAATGTTTCTGGAAGGTATGGGTGCCAGGAGAAAGGGCGATGTCTGGATAATCTTCAGGGGGACAGAAGCTGCACCACGTATTTCCATCATGAAACACCTTATGGATGTGGAGTCTCTAGTATTGAATTACAGCTACCTGGAGGGCAATATGGTAAATTTCAATTTTAGGTTTCACAGTTCTCAAATGGAAAAAGTTTCAGATGTGATTATGGGCCTCACTGAGAATAACGTGGAATTTGAAAATTTGGTAATTACGAAAAGCAACGGGTTGGTTTCGCTGATTAATTTTATAAGTCAGAAAACACCGCTCTGTTACACCAGGTTTATCGCCGAAGTTTCTCAGCCCACCGCGCTTAGTCTGGGAAATGCTGTTGATTATATCTGGGAAAGAGAGGCTCGGTTCCAGACAGATAATTCTGGTGTAGGCTCATTATTTTACATGGAAGGGGGTCAAACCGATGTTGATCTAAGAGGATTTTCTGAAATATCCAGAAAAGACAGAATCATGGCCTCCCCCTTAACGTGGCCAATGCTGGATTTTTATTCAAAACTCGCCATAGAATTTCCGATCCCCGTCATTTCAAGGACTCAAAAATTTTCGCGTTCAAGCATTTTTCTTGATACGATTCTTCCGGTATCTAATCTTGATGATCATTTGCGAGTGGCAAACAGTACGAGGCTGCAGTTTCCAGATGAAAAGCTTACGCTTTTTGAACTGAAGTACCTGTAATACGCATGCTCTACAAATCAGATCGCTTATCTGCAGTACTCCCATCGCTTATACCATTTTCACTGAAATTTTCGCCGGACATGGCGAAAATATCATCGATGGACGCAGTCATCTGAATTCCCAGGCCCCATTCCGGGTACTTTATTCGAGCCTGACCGATTATCTTCATGTAGTCCGGGATAAAAGTCGAGGGGAGCCATATTCTCCCTGTAACAACATTACCGTCATACCTGTGGATGGAATCATTAAAAATGTTCAGTTTCTCTGCTTCAGAGACCATATATTTAATCACAGGGTTAACTGTGAAAGCCTCGTACAGATGATCTCTCCTTGAAATGGTTACCAGTTCATATCTATCTTCGTTTTCAACTTCCTGTGAAAAATGGTAAATATGATGAAGCTTGAAGTCCCCGCTGTCGTATTTTCTTATTCGTATCCACGGCTTACTGAATACTATTGTGCTCTCTGAGAAGATAGGACGCTTTGGTCTCATGGTAAACTCAATTCCTGCAAGAGGAACGAGGGCAGATATTTCTTTCAGTGTTTCAAGTAAACCTCTCGATTTTCCAAAATAGTCAATAGAGAATCCTTCACTGGCCTTTATCACACTAAGCAAGGCATCTGATACGCTGTTTGTTAAGTCAGCATGAAACCTTATTCTCATTCGCAAGAGGCCATCTTTCAACAATATCATATCAATCGTTACAGACGGCTTGCTCAAGATCAGGTTTATCGCTTCTTTAACAAAAGGTTCATTTATTTCCTCACGCACAGACCACAAATCCTTTGTTTTTTTAGCACCCATCAAGGTCAATGATCGCTTCCCTTCACTTGACTTGTCTGCATTAAGAGGAAAATAATAGACAACTTCCATTTTCTTCTCGCTGTATAGTAGAAAGCCAACCGCACTTTCCTCCAATCTTCTGGATGCTTCCAGTATTGGTTCTTTCCATTGAAAACTAAAGTCGCATTGCATGGTAAGTTTGCTGTCGAGTTCAGATGTATATATTATATTCTTTTCGATGGTCATATGCGATGTTCGCTCCCCACTGGATGCTGATATTACTATGCTTAATTATTTTTGTACTCTCACTGTCGTACTGCCGATATGGGATATGGTCGTGATCCCCACTCTCTTTCCATGCCGTGCCTTTATTTGCCAGTATTTATAGTGATTGCGTATTTCTGGAGTATACATAGCGGATAAATACTATGTTTGTACTTATTTAGGCAGGTATAGGTTTTCCATGCAAAATCATCCTCTACGATTCTCAAAGCTAACTTATATGCATATCCTACCATGTTTCAACAGTGATTCTACAGTATCTTAGCCTATCCCATAAAGTAAGAGCAATAGCGGAAGGATTGAACATGTCGCACTAATCGCCGCGGAACACTGAGAAATAATTGAGGGGGGTGAACTTTAAGGAGGTTTACTCTTTCTTCCGGGTAGGAGAATGAAATATCCCAGAATAATGGATAAGAGCTTCAATCGACATTTTTTCCCAGGAGGATCGAATGCCCATGAATAAATACGATTTTATTGATCCCGCAATAGGTTTGTTTCCTGGCAATTCCAATTTTATTTCATCCCAGATATTGCGGGAAGAGCCTTATATATATGTGCGGCATTTACTCGTATGACCGAAGAAGATGTTCCTGAAGGAAAACTCTGGGTATGTCTGCATTGCGGTAAGCGGGTCAGGCGCACTTCACACCCTGGAGATTTTACCGGGGGGGCGTGTTCCGCACGAAGTGACGGTCGCCACAACTACAGCTGAATACGCAGGCAGTATCTTAAAATGGCGTATAATTCAGATTAAACACTTTCTGATTATCCGGATAGACTCTAGATCAAGACTACTCTCGAGAAAATACTATGGTTGATATATCTCTTTCCGGAACAATAACTTTTATACGCCTATTTTTTGTCCATCCATCCCTGAAAAAGTCATCAAAGTTCTTCCAACTTGAACAAATGCAGCGAAAATGTTTGTGCTTATTAATCTAGTTGATGCATTCACACTTTAAGGCATTGTATTATTATACGCAAAGCGGGTCTGCCGGGATTTGAACCCGGGTCTCCGGCTTCGAAGGCCATAAGGATATCCTGGCTACCCCACAGACCCATTCCTCATCACACACTTTCATAAAGAATTGATCTTGCCTGGATCAGAATTTAAGTGTTGACTGAACCTCATTCCCATCAGGAAATAGGTTGTCTGTGTTGCCCTCTGCTTCAATATAATCAAACAATGAGTATAATGGTTTGACTTTCTTCGATCTCTCTGGCCTGTATGGTGTAAGGAAATTGAAACAGATTGAGCATTTTGTCTCAAACGATGATACCATGCGGCAATTTTCATCTGCATTATAGATACAGAGTCCGGTATTCGGAATGCAGTTCACCGCCTGAAAATTTCGGCTATCTTGGACATCTCTGTAGAAGTCTTCTTCCCAGTTATTATCCCCTTTATGAGGTCTATGACCGAATCATCGTCTGCAAATTTGGCCTTTGCCAGCCCAAGGATAAGAAAAGGATAAAATATCACGTTGTAAAGCATGCTTCCATCCCACAGGTCAGACACAATTTTCTTCGATTCACTATGGAACACGTCAGAATCTCCGCTCTTCAAAGCCATCGCAGCATTCAGTGCCTTAACTGAATAGTCAAATTTCATAACCCCCGTATCTTTTGGAAGAGGGTTCAACTTTAGTATTTCATCGAATTTTTCCGTTGCGAGAAAGTATATTATCTTGTTCAGTAACGTTGTCAGCTTGCTGCTGAAGTCACCCATCTCCTCAGAATACTTCTCAGAAGCCTTTAAAGCTACCAGAGCTTCGCTATCCATTCCCCTGATCACAAATATGTTTGACCAGAAACCAAGGTAAAGGGGTATAAAATCTTCCAGAGAATTGAAACCAGTAATGAAATACTTGAGGTCAAGTTCCGGAATTTTGCCCATTTTCACCATTATGAGGTGTCGCAGGCTTTCCGACGAGCCTTTCCAGTCAGGGTTTTCTGTCAAACTGGAAAGTTCTACGGCCCTATCCGAGAAGGGTAATGCCTTTGCGAAGTCCAGTGCCTCTGTATAGAAAGAAGCTATATACCTATTGTAGATAAATCGTATATCATTGTCCTGAACGATATCCAAAAGACCGTCCATAGTCTTCTCATATGACTGAGACTCTTGATTTTTGCCAATAATGTGCAGTATGTCCATGATATTATAAACGGCGTAGGTCCTGATACCTATGTCTCCGTTTATATATGTGTTCTCAAGCAGTTCCTTGAGCATGTCTAATGCCTTCTGGAAATTGCCTTCGAAACTTTCGATGATTGCCAGATCGTGCAGGTTCCTGTTCATCTGGCGGATTTTCCCGCGCTTCCTTTCAATTTCCAATGCTTCGCCATACAGCTTCTTTGCCTTGTCAAACTTGAATATATCGGCATTGGCTGTGGCCATTGTCGTAAGTACTTCATCAATCAGTTCATTTACGCTATATGCTTTTGCTATTTCCATTGCTTCGCTTGCTATTATAAGGGCTTGCGACGATTTCTTTGTCCTGAGAAGGTAAGAACCCTTGGCGACCATCGCCATTACCCTTTCTTCCGGTGAGAGGCTCTTATCGGCAAGCAGCCTCTCTATTATTGTGGCTGCTTCATCATTTCTTCCAAGGTATATGAGAGCCGAAGCTACCTTCAGTTCCGGCTCCTTTCCAGCTATATCGCTGAAGTCGTTTTCCCTGAAGCATTTGAGGGATTGTTCAAACTTGCCCACAAAATAAAGCGAATTGCATCTGATCAACAATGCGTAACGCTTAATGTCGGAATCCAGTTTATTCTCCACGAGGTCCAGGAATGCAATGAGATCCATTGGCGAAACAAAGGAGTTGATAAGTTGCTTCCATTTACTTCTTAAAGTTTCTCCAATCCTGTCGTAAAGTCCCCTCTCCCTCAGTATATTTAATTTTGTCTGGAGCGAAAGTTCATCAAATGAAGAGCTGTTGATCACCTGATCTGCAAGGTCAAGCTTCCTTACATCCGACACTTTTGAGCGGATTATATCCGTCATCCGGCGCCCAGAGATCTTATATTTAAAATTGTTGATTGCTATTATCCCGTTGCTGTCTAGTGATTCCATTACCTTGTAGAGGTCTGATTTTGATACGAATGTTATCCTGCTTATGACATCGAGATCAAGTTCCTCCCCGCTGAGTGCCATGGTCCCTGCGACTTTCATCTCCGTCTCGGAGAGATCAGCTATCTTCTTTGCATAATAATCATCTATGGCAGGCGGTATGGGCAGAAACCTGAAGAGTGCGTCATTTACCTCTTTTCTGTCGTTGATGATCCCTATATCTTCATAATACTTCAAAGCGTAATTTATCGTGCTAAGATCTCCAGAGGATAGCCTGAAAAGGTCAATCGTAAAGTTCTCAGGAAGTTTATAGCCCATCATCTGGGTGTAAAATCTGGCATCGTCATAGTTTGGTTCCCTGAGGTTAATTATGTGTATCTGTGGTTCTGTTGCAGAAACAATGATAAAATTGAATCCGGGGGTATACTCCTGGTTTCGCTTTGGTTCATTGTATGTACCAATCAATGAAAATCCCTGTTTAAGTGCAGTTCTGGAAAGGTACAGGAAAAGGTCCTGGCTTGAGGTGTTCAGTCGTTCAATCCCCTCAATTATTACAAGAATTCTCAAGCCTTTATTATCAGTGAAAAAATTATTGAATTTCTTTATTATTTCATTCATCCCTCGCTCTTCAACCGTGTCGTACATTGCGTTGAGTATATAGTTAAAAGGCTGGTAAGGCATTGATTCCTGGGTTATGTTTCCAGGGAACCTGTATACAAGATACCCGTGTTCAGTTGCCATCGTCTGTGCCATGTCCATTATTTTCTTCTTTCCTCCCGAAAATTTTCCTGATATCAAATGTGTGGAAATTCCCTGTTCTCCATCCGATAGGAATTTCTTGATATGATCCCATGTGGATTGGAGGGAATCTAATTTTTCCATGGCATAACTCTAAACAATGGGTGGTATTAAATGTTAACGAGTAAGCTAACCAATCTTTATAGTCTTAACAAAAATTACACAGGGTGGAAAGATTAGAAAACGATATACTAGACATGGAATGCAATCTTTCTGTGACTGGAAATCTGCAAATGTTTCAAATAACGAAAAAATTTCATATATTTGCACCAGCTATGCCTTTGATCAGGAAAAAGAAGGCTGAGATTTACTTTTTCTTGCCAGAAGAATCCAGTCAGAATGTTGAAAGGAGGATCTTCCTTGAAAAGTATCAGGCTAAGCTTTCAAACAAAACCTGGTTCATCTTGATAAGCAGCGATCTTGTGGGAGATATCCTGCCACTTGTTCAACTTTCGGAGATAAAATCGGTCTATTTTGAAACTATGTACATGCATGACGGCGTCTTTACCATTAATTTCAAGTTCCACAGTTCGGACATAAAAACTGTATCGACCCATATACTGGAAGCTCTCTCTTCAAGTACTCCAAACCTCTCCATAAAACTGACATATATGGGATCAAGGAAAAGCGTCGGGGATTCATTGAGAATAATTTCCTCGCACTTCATGCTTTATTCAGTTACATTTGCATCCAAGCCGCCTTCAGAGAACAAGCTGATTGAAGAAAACCCCCTGGGACTGGAATGGAGGAGATTCATCAGATTCCCCAGTGAAGAGGAAAACATACACGGGCTATATAAAATAAAGGGAAAGCCCCACTCACTCAATAGTGTTAACGTTATAAGTGCGGTGGATGGAATCTATGAGACCGTAACAACAAATCCTGTGCTGAACGAATTTTCCCTTATGGCTAACTCCCAGTCTCTGGCAAGATTCTGTGAAAACCAGGAGTTCGACGGAAACATTCTCATGTCTTCTTTTGTAACTATGGAAAGCCACCTTCACTCATACATATCACTGGTCGACGAACTCAACAGGAAGTTTAAGGACTGGTCTATTTACATCGAAAGAGTGATTCCGGTTTCAGATATCATTTCTCAGTAGTTAAGATATACTCGCCTGCCAGATTCAGTTAGCTTGGTTCTGCCAAATTCTGTCATTCCGCGCAATTCTTCAATTGAGAATATTGATCCATCCCTGCACAGTTGAAAGCCGTCTACCGAGCAGGAGTCGCAGACACCTATTCCGCACTTCATCAGGCGCTCCATGGCAAATTCGGCTCTGATTTGGCTTCTGTTAAGGAAGTCATATACCTTTTTTAGCATGATCTCCGGACCGCATACATATGTCATTTTATATTTCTCCATATCTATGGTACTGAGGGCATCGATGGGGTTGCCACGAATCCCGGCAGATCCGTCGTCAGTAACCTCGAAAAGCTTCCCGCCCTTTATCCTGTCACTGAAGAGAAGTTCAGCAGCGGTTCGAGCGGAGACGATGGCATCAGTATCCTTTGTGATCAGAGGTCTGAGGGAAGCCATTCCAGAACCGCCGCCTACCAGCAATACCGGTCCCCTGACAGTTGAGAATGGCCTTCCATAAGGTCCCCTGAAAAAAATCCTGGATCCTTTCGTGAGTTTTGTGATAGCGTCTGATGCTGGCCCATAGCTCTTTACAGTGATTGATTTTATCATGTCAGTTGAGGACAGCGAGATTGGTATCTCACCGGTTCCAGGGACCCAAGCCATAATGAACTGCCCTGGTTTTGCCTCCTGTTTCCATTCAAAGTATATTGTTTTCACTGTAGGTGTGTTTTCTTCCACACTTATGACTTCAGAATGCATCATTTTCTGATCGCCGCTCCGATGATTTCCCCTATGGATTCTATCTTCTCCTCCTTCATTATCTTACCAGTCTCCAGCGACAGTTTTTTGAATATATTCCTTCCATCTGAGTGTACCGCAGTTCCTATCTCGACGCAGGATGCTCCGGCCATTATGTATTCAAGGGCATCTTCCCCGGTACGGATTCCTCCGACCCCTATTATTTCCTTTCCGGTTTCCCGCTTCACCTCATATACATACCGTACGCCCACAGGTTTAATGCAAGGCCCCGACAGTCCCCCAAAGGAATTGCTCAACACTGGCATTCTTGCGTATATGTCAATAGCCATGGCCTTTACCGTATTTATAAGGACATACGCATCCGCTTTCTCTGCCGCCTTTGCAATTTCCAGCATGTCTGTAATATTCGGGCTCAGTTTCGCAAAAACGGGGATTCTTACAGATCGTTTCACTTCGCTAACTATGGATTCCACAAGATCCGGATCGGACCCTACCTCCTGGCCAAATCCCTTCACATGCGGACAGGAGAGGTTAAGTTCAATTGCAGAAGCCCCATACGCTTCCATTTTCCTGGATAATAAGGCAAACTCTTCTGCAGTTGATCCGAATACGCTTCCAAATACCGGCTTCTTGGATTCTCCTGCAATCTTCATCTCTTCCTCGAAATTGTCAATTCCAGGATTCGCGAGTCCTATCGCATTGATCATGTTCCCTCCGTCAATTTCGACGACAACAGGAGTACGGTATCCGCTCCTTTCAGAGATACCAATTGATTTAGTCACAACGGCTGCAGCTCCTTCATCCAGTACTCTCTTCATTGTGTAGCCATTTTCATCCAGTATGCCTGAAGCGAGAATAAATGGGTTATCGAGCCTGATGCCAGATATCTGCGTATTTAATCTGTTCATGGTGTCCTTCCTCAGCAGATCATCGTTAGTTATAAAAGGGTTAGGAGCAGTTTGAGTTGAAATTACTCGAACATCCATGAACGAAGGATAAAATTTAGATCTATTGGAATTCTTCCGCAGGGAAATGATCCAGGATTATTATCTTCTGTGAATCACTCTTAGTAATTGCCGTATTATTCTGTATCCTGATTCCATAAGCATAGAGAGTTGAATATATCATGTTAACCTCTATATTTGACAGGAACATGTTTCCGCCAAGAAGCGAAAAGGCCCTGCAGGCGGTATTGTTAGCATACTTCATCACCAGTTGGTCAGAAACGGACAGGTATTCCTGGATAAGGCGATCCGTGATATCGTTGCTGATAACCACGCGTGATGCCCCGGATACAAAGGAGTCGATAAGATCCGGAACCCTGTATGGGTAATTCATCACGACCAGCTCAAAATATTTTGACAGATTGCCATATAGCTTCAAATTTGGAGCGCCCGACCTGATTGAATCCAGATCCACAACAAACAGGTCTTCGATACCACTCTTAAGCAGGTCGTCAAGTGTCCGGTTGTCCCTTATTTCTCCGTGCTGTATTGTAATGCATTCCATTAGACAGGCATGGATGTTCATTGTATATAAATAGATGAATCATGCTCTGCAGTGATAAAAAATGTCATAGAGAATTTATCCGTTGGAAGGATATATGTTAAGTTTTTCACGAAATTTCAGAAGTCTGCTGCGTTAAGTACTAAAAAAATTCTAACTGCATAAGTGCAGTCCTGGAAAGAAAACATTAAATTTGCGTTGCCGTTAGCTTCTTCATGGTAGAAGCTCCCCCGCCATATGCCATAAGGCTGCAGAAGCTCCTGGTTCCAATGGGGAAGGGCTACCGTTCCAAGCGCGTGCTTCAGATTGCTTTTGACATGGCGCGTTCCTATGACTCTGAAGTCACCGCATTCACGGTTAAGGAGACAACACAGGAAATTACATGGAGCGACAAGGTATCCCTAGTTACCGGCGCATTCAAGGACGGGAAAGACGAGCAGATAAAAGTTGTTCCCAGGATCCGGATGGCTGACTCGGTGAAGGAGGGCATAGTCGCAGAGAGCCTGGCCCATAATTATGATCTTTTATTCATAGCAACATGGAAGCGATCCTCGCTTTCAGCTTCGCTGTTTGGGAGTATTGGGGATTATGTGATCAAGAATTCTGGCACGACTACTGCTGCGCTGAGCGTGAAGAATAACCAGTATCCTTACAGGAGGATACTTGTTCCCATATCAGAGGATATTAACACGAGAACTGCGATCGCTTTTTCGCTATACCTAAAAAAAGCCATTAACGCTTCGCTTTACCTGGTGGATATGAGGAAGTACGACAAAACCAGGACGCATGGATTCAGGATGCTGTTCGAGAATATGGATCGGATAGTGGGAAGTTACGGTCCCGAGATAAATTTCACACGATCTGGTATGACAACATCCTTCAAGGACGAGATACTTTTTCACTCCAGGCAGATCAAACCCGACCTGATAGTACTGGGAACACGTCGCGGCAAAGGGGGAAAGGTTCGGATAAATGCTGCCATAAAATCCGTGATCAAGGATACGGACCAGGATGTTTTTCTAATCAAGAAATGACGGTTGCACAAAACCGCCTTGCATAAGCTTGTTTATAATTTCGAAGTTCAGCGTAACGATGTTCACATACGGTGACCCGAAAATTGGAAAATTATACATTATATCCGAGGCAGTGATGTTAGCCACGAAGTTCTGTGCATCAGCATAGGAAAAGTTGCCTTTCGTGAAAACTGAAAGGTTCGCCGCAATCCTGTTGATCTGGTCTATTGCGCCCTGTAGCGGAATGTTTGGATCAAGTCCTGATCCTGAGTACGCGACCATTGCTTCAGGAATCTGCGAGGCGTTGGACAGGTTGTTCTCATGCTCGAAGTCCTTCAGGTAGGTTTTTGTCTGGTTAAGGAGCTGGCTGCTGTCTATGGAGTAGGAAGGGCCACCTGACTCAGACAGGTTGAAACCAATGCCAGATGGCCTGGCCTGAAAGAATATTGTTGAGTTGAAAGCCTCAGCAAGCAGGTATGATCCGTATACCTTTCCGTCTATTTTTACAGGGGATCCAGTCGCAGAATTTGGATCAATCTCCTGTGTTATCAAGGCGGTTATGGTCGGAAATGCAAAGCCGAGAAGGAACATTGCAATAATCGCCAGCGCGGTCGTCTTCATTATCATTTTTCCGAATGAATTATTTTTCACCATCCCACCCCCAGAATCGATAGCAATACGTAAATAACTTTTATGGCTAAAAATGGAACAATAATTCCGCCGACTCCATATATGAGTATGTTTCTCCTGAAGAGCGCTGCTATGCTGGACGGTCTGTATTTGACGCCCCTGATTGCCATCGGCACCAAAAGGGGTATGATGATGGTGTTGAAGATCAGTGCGGATGTTATCGCCGTCAGGGGATTCTCAAGTCCAAGTATGTTCAGTGCTCCGAGTGCTGGAATGAAATAGAACATGGCGGGTATGATGACGAAATACTTTGACACATCGTTTGCTATGCTGAATGACGTCAGTGCGCCTCTCGTGATCAGTATCTGCTTGCCTATGAATATAACATCCATCAGCTTTGTAGGATCGGAATCCAGGTCAATCATGTTAGCTGCATCCTTGGCTGGCGCGGTTCCCTTATTCATGGCCATTCCAACGTCAGCCTTTGCCAGAGCTGGAGCATCATTGGTTCCGTCACCGACCATTGCCACCATCCTCTGCTTTGCCTTCTCAGATATCACCACGTTGAATTTGTCCACTGGGGTGCTATTGGCAACATATTCGTCGATCCCGCTGAGGTTCGAGAAATACGATGCAGTGACCTCGTCATCACCTGTGCACATTATGGTTTTTATATTCATCTTCTTAAGGAGATCCAGACGCTGTTTTATCCCTGGCTTCAGGGTGTCGTTAAGCTCAATGACGCCCACAAATTTACCGTCCTTGACGACAGGCAATGCAGTACCACCCCTAAGCGATATTTCCTTGCAGAGTGCGACTATAAAAGTATCGCTGAGCTTGTGATTCTTGATCATTGTTGAAAGCGCACCCTTGTAGATGTATGTATCTTTCCCCTTAATTCCGCTGAACCTTGTATCTGCGGAGAACGGCAGGAATTCAAACCCAGTTATATCAGAATCAGAAACTTCGGCTCCCTTTTCCCTGGCCAGTTTCACAATGGACATCCCTTCCATTGTATTGTCCTGCATGGAAGCCATTGCACAGTACTTTATAAAATCCGTTTCCTGCACACCGGAGTTTGGATAAAACCGGATGGCTTCCCTGTCACCCATGGTGACTGTGCCGGTCTTGTCCAGAATAATAGTGTCAACGTCTCCGGCATTTTCCACAGCCCTGCCGGATTTGGATATGACGTTGAATTGTGATATCTTGTTTACCGCCGCAATGCCAATTGCTGGCATCAAACCTCCAATAGTGGTAGGGATGAGCGCAATTAGCAAGACTATCAATATGTCCGTGTTGGACGTGAAACCAAGGAAATCAGATAATGCGAATATTGAGGCGGTGACTATGAGGAATATAAGGG
Organism: bacterium; assembly: GCA_027368075.1. Classification (GTDB taxonomy): domain Archaea; phylum Thermoplasmatota; class Thermoplasmata; order Thermoplasmatales; family Thermoplasmataceae; genus B-DKE. The sequence goes on along the minus strand of DAICSO010000002.1, from coordinate 59,963 downwards.
TCAGGCCCGATAAGAGGGTGGATAGGGCAATTTCGTTCGGTGTCTTTTCCCTGACGGCCGCTTCAACTATCTCGATCATCTTGTCTATATAAGTTTCTCCCGGGTTTGCGGTGATCCTGATTACAAGTTCATCTGTCTGCAGGGTCGTGGACCCTGTAACGCTGTCTCCCTGTATCTTACGGACAGGCCTGGATTCTCCTGTTACGTTGGATTCGTTAACATAGCCAGATCCGGAAACAACCTCGCCATCTCCGGGAATAACCTCACCTGCACTTACTATCACCATGTCGCCGGATTTCAGCTGATCCGATGGGACGGTCTCTTTTCCACTGTCAATGAGCCGGGTGGCAATTGTTTCCGTCTTCATTTTTTTCAGGGAGGCAGTGATTGTTTTGCTCTGTTCCTCGGACAGGGTTGTACTGAGGTTTGAAAAGAGCAGGGTCAGGAAGAGCAATATCGCCACTGCAAGGTAGAAGTTGATATATACTACCGTCGAGGGAGCATCAAAATATGAAGGGAAAAACATTACAAAGATTGAGATTATGAAGGCAATTTCGGTCACAAACATGACCGGATTCTTCATCTGGAAATCCGGCCTGAATTTCTCCATAGTCCCCTTAATGACTGCCACATATCCTTTCAACGAATCACCATCCAGATTGACTGCTCAAAGGCCTTAGCCCACGAAAGTATGGGTCCCAGGGCGAGGATCGGAAAGAAAGAAAGCAGGCCAACAAGTATCATTACACCAAGGAGCATGAGTCCGAAGTAGAACGACCCCGTATCAATGCTCTTCCCCATCTCCACCTTCGGCTTCTTGTTTGAAAAGAGATCGGCTATCTTCAGCTGGAACCCCATGATCACGTATCTTCCAAGGATCATAATTATGCCGTCCAGCACGTTGAAGTAAAGCTGGTTTGTAAGGAATCCGCCGACCTCAGAACCGTTGTTTGAGGCGGAAGTCGCAAACTCGTAAAGGAGCTCTGTGATGGCATCTGGTTTCGGATTCGGAAATGAAGCCATTATGCTTGGGATCATGAGGGTGATGCCCAGCGGAATTATTATCAAAAGGGGATGGGTAATAAGCGAGAGCGTGGAATACTTGATCTCCTTCGATCCTATTTTAATGCTCATCAGTTCGGGAAGCTTTCCTACCATGAGGGATGCAATGAACACTGTAAAAATCACAGAGGTAAAAATATTAAGGACACCCGTACCTATACCGCCTACTGGGTCATTTATCAGTAGGTTGACAAGGTTTCCCAGCAGTCCAGCCGGCGAATATGCTGCCAGCATTGCATTGGCTGCGCCGGTGGATGTGATGGTAGCCCCAATGCTGAAAATGGAAGAACCTGCGATGCCTATGGAAGTTTCCTTTCCAACCATGTTCCCGTTGTAGATGACGCCAAGCGTGGATAGGGATGGTATTCCGGTTATTTCACCGTAGAAAGTGAGAAATGCGGTAAAAACAAAGAAAACCATCAGGACAGAAACAAGCATGACCATGAACCGGCGATCGCTGAAAACCTTGCCAAGCGCTATTATAGAACCAAGTGGGATGAGAAGGAAAGAGGTAAACTCCGTAATGTTTGTGAACCAGTTCGGATTCTCAAATGGGAACGCGGCGTTCGCCCCATAAAATCCTCCACCGTTTGTACCGATGTTCTTGATAGCTTCAAGAGTTGCAACAGATCCGAGCGGTACCTTATATGTAACTGAGGAAAATACGGGCTGCACACTGATGTAGGACAGAGTTGTTTCCGGAATTCCGCTTACTATCAGTATAACAGTTACCAGAAGGGTGAGGGGCAGTATAAGGTAGAATATTGAGACCAGAAAGTCGTGGTAGAAGTTTCCAATAGTCCCCTTGTCCTGCAGAATTCCCCTTATGAATGCCATAGAAGCGGCAAAGCCTGTCCCGGCAGATAGGAACATAAGGCCGGTTATTACGAATGTCTGGCTCAGGTATGAAAGGTCGAAAGGGTTTGAGTAATGCTGGAGATTGGTGTTGGTGATGAAGCTGCTTACGGTGTTGAAGGTGAGGCTGGCTGTCATGTGATTGTTTGCAAACGCAAAGGGGAAATCTCTCTGGTAAAAAATGAAAATAAACGATATCACACCGGCAGCGGCGTTGAAAAATAGCAAGGTAAGAAAATACTCGCGGAATTTCATCTGTCTTTCAGACCCCTCGCCGATGATCTTCTCGAAAAAGTTCACTATCCGTCCCGAGATGGGAGTGAGCCAGTTGTCCTGGTCTCTGTATATCTTAGAGATGAAGCCGGAGATTATCACCCCGAATATGATCACGATTGCAAGGTAGATAAGTATGATTACTACTCCGGATGCAACTCTGTTTACCTGCCAGAAAGAGTTGCCATATCCGGACAGGGCTGAGATGCCAAAGGGATCATAACTCAAAATTTCTCAGCTCCAATTATGGTATAAAGCAGGTATATGGCTGTAAATAGAAGCACCAGCCCTAGAATGACATAGACTGCAAGCATCGCAGATCGTCAATGCAATGGAATATAAAAGTATTGTTCAACTTAATCAAGCCAGCACGGAACTTTGTGCACTCTTTGGTCATTTCTGTTTATCAGGCAGGATGTCTTAGTCTCCTTTTTAGATGGTCTTGCCCATGTAAGGACCCACACGTTCGTAACCCAGCTTCCTGAAATAGTTTCTCACACCAATTCCACTGATTACAAGCATTCTGTTCATGCCACAGTCGGAGCTTATCTTTTCAGCTTCGTTAAGAAGTTCGGAACCAAGTCCCCTGTGTTGCCATCCATTCATATCATGCCTGCCCACCGGGACAACATTTCCAAATATTTTGAGTTCCCTTATAATTGAAGAATTTGCCATTTCTTTCCTGTGGGCATATTCTGAGGGTATCCTCAGGCGGACGAAACCGATTATCCTTTCATCCGCATCTTCATAGGATAGAAAGTGCTCAATTCCTCCGGCTGCATCATATCTCACTCTTTTCAGTTTGAAATCGCTGGAGAAAAGCTCACCTGCTACTTCCCTTCCACGGATTTCCATGCTCCTAACGCCTCTTCTCTCAAGTTCGGCTGACACAAGGTTCCTGATATCGCTTCGCTTTACGCCTGCTTCTATAAATTTCACTGGAATGTCGCGTTGCATCCTCTGTACCCTGATCCAGGGGGGCATCCTTTCCATAAGATAGGATATCAGATCCACTGCGGTTCCTGTATCAAGTGGAGCATATCTTCCGAGTTTCCACAGCCTGTAAAGTGGTGTCCCCTTTGTGACCAGGGTCGGATAAATTTTCAGCATGTCAGGTTTGAAAGCCGGGTCATTCAGCATCAGGTCAAAACTCTTAATGTCATCATCATAACTGGATCCGTACATACCTGGCATAATATGGTATACGATTTTCAATCCAGCATCCCGGGACAACTGCGTTGACCTCCGTATATCATCGAGTGTGTGCCCGCGCATGTTAATTTTAAGAATGCGTTCCGACAGGTTCTGTACACCCAGCTCAACTTTAGTTGTACCATAGTTCAGGGCGGCGTCTATCTCGCGCTCAAAGAACCAGTCCGGTTTTGTTTCCACAGTGAGGCCTACGCATCTCTTTCCAGCACTTTCGTTGGCAAGAATGGACTCTTCAAGGCTCCTGCCGATTGTGCCATTCATGGCATCGACGCAACCCTTGATGAAACTTGTCTGGTATGCATCTTCCCTTGCAGTGAAAGTCCCACCCATAATTATCAGGTCTATTTTTGTCGTGTCATGTCCAATGAGATCCAGTTGCTTTACGCGGTTGAAAACCTGGTTATATGGATCGTAATTGTTGTTTCTTCCCCTGAGCGCAGCCGGTTCATGTCCCGTATAGGACTGCGGTGAGTTATTGTCCACTCCTCCCGGGCAGTAAATGCATTTGCCATGAGGGCAATTGTCTGGTGAGGTCATTGCCGCAACGACCGCAACTCCGGATATTGTTCTGGTGTTCTTTATGCGCAGCAGGTCTTTCTCCACTTCAGAGAAGTTGCCTGAATTAAGGATTTCAACATCGCTGGGTATGAAGTCAAGCGACAACTCCTTTGCGAGTCTGATCTTCAGGTTCTGCAAATCCTTCTTGTTTCGGACCCGTCCGGATTTAATCTTCTCCCCTATGACTTCATAGAAATCCACGTAAACACCATTACTCTGAGAATTTAACGTTTTGGAAGCAGGTGCACAACGTTATAATCTTCTTCTAATATGTCTCCCTATGACGCTGGAAATCTACTCAGTCCCGCTGGAGTTTCCCGAGGGGACAAACGTTATACTGGGATACTCACATTTCATAAAAACGGTTGAGGACCTGACAGAAATCATCTCAACTGCAGTACCTGGCGCAAAATTTGGGCTGGCTTTCTCAGAAGCTTCCGGGGATAAGCTGGCAAGATACGATGGAACTGACGAGAAACTTGAGAAGATAGCGGTTGATAATATAATGCGTATTGCAGCCGGTCATACTTTCTTGATCATATTGAAGAACCTTTATCCGATAAACGTCTTGAACGCAATCAAGGGGTGCCAGGAGGTAGGCAGCATATTTGCGGCAACTTCAAACCCTCTTGAAGTGATTGTGGCAAAGGGAGCAAGAGGAAACGGGATTATCGGTGTGATAGATGGGTTCTCCCCGGTTGGGGTTGAGAATGAGAATGATAAAAATACAAGGAGAAAATTCCTGAGGGAGATAAACTACAAGAAATAGGGCCCGTAGTGTAACGGATTATCATATAGGCCTCCGGAGCCTATGATCCGGGTTCGAATCCCGGCGGGCTCACTAACTCGCTTTATGCATTTACTTTGGTTTTAGGAAACTATTATTTCTTTCCAAGTTCACGCCTTGTGTTTCCCATCACTGGTAAAGCAATAGCAATCATTACTATGCATAGCGACTTAATTTATTGCGCATAATTGCTTGATCTCCCGGCTCTTTTTTCTGTGCATATTGAACTGCCTGAGCAGTGCGTTTTTCATATCCTCAAGTGATGCGAAATACACGTTATGGGTCGCCTTCTTCCTTATGAACTTCCACACCCGCTCTATTGAATTTAGATCCGGCGAATATGGTGGCAGAAAGAAGAGCCTTATGCCTGTCAGGCTGGCATAGTCGTTTATCACGCCTGCATTGATGATAGAGAGCGTTGTCCAGCACAAATATGCTGTCCGGGAATGCCCTGTGAGCAAACGAGAGGAACTCCCCAGGAACGTGAGTGCATTGTACCTGTCTGTGAGGGATGTGAGCAGCATTCCGCTGTACGGGCTTACTGCACCTAAAACAGTGATTCCCTTGCGGTTGGGTTCCTGGTACACCACTGGATCACGATCCTCCGGAGGGAACAACATCCTGATCCTGGTGCCATGATGGTAGAAGTGGTACTCATCCATGAACATGATCCTGGCATCATCATGCACCGTTTTCCATAGTTTTTTTAAAATTGTCCTTCTTCTCCTCGTCCGCCTTTGCTATGACCGGCCTCGGTTTCCCGATCCTGAATCCAAGTTTACGGAATATCCGCTGGCACTGTCTTGCGCCCATGTCGATACCATACTTTGCATGGAGGTGGTGGATCAGGAGCTTGCCGTCCCACATGTTCCGGGAATACCCCAAAACGCCAGGATTCCTTCCCAGGTCCTCGCCTATGCTTTCCATCACGCCTGATATTCTGGAAGGCCTCCCGGGGTGGTCAGATTCCATGAGGCCATTGAAGCCCATATTCCTGTAGGAATTCACCCAGTTCTCTATGCTCCTCGAGCTATCTCCCAGCATTTCCGAGACGGAATATGGACTGTATCCGTTCGCAACCAGGAGAATGCCATGGAGTCGGTGAGCGTACCTTGAATCCTCGCTGCCTGAAACAATACCACCAGCAAAGCAATTCGGAATCTGGGTTTGCAACCGACGAGAAGATGCTTGGGTGAAATATCCCTCAGAAGAGAGAGGACAGGATTCACAATGCGCTGTTCTGCACTGGCTTCTGGCACAATTTATTCAATATGTGTACGTCGCAGATTAGTGTCTCGCACCCGGAAAAACGTGAAGCCATTGAAAAAAACGGTTGGCAGATTGCGCCAGCAGATTTGCTTGCCACAGATGCAGCAATGCTAAGGTTTGTAGTTCAGGAGAATGGCCACTGGCTTGAAGCAGTTGTTTTCTGTTTAGATAATTCCGCGACAACATCAATTTCAACCAGCACTTCAGGGGAGGGAAATCCAGTGACGATGGTGGTCCTGGCTGGCTGATTCTTCGTGAAATATTTTGCGTACAGTTCATTCATTTTCTGAAAATCGCTGGAATTGGCGAGATACACATTGCATTTTACCACTGAATCCAGGGATGATTCGCTCAGTTTCAGGATATTCGAAATCCTTTCCATTGCGCCCTGAAACTGTTCACTAAATGATGATTTCATCCCGGCAGTGTTGCCTGTTTGTCCGGAAAGAAAGACAAGGCCATTGGAAATCACTGCGTGTGAGTAAGCCCCAGCCTTCAATATCTCTGGAGAATTTATTGTCTGTGCCATGGTCTACCTAGACAGATCAGACTTATAAGGATTCTTAGGCAAAGCCCCTCGAACTTGAGGCGACTGCATGCTCAAAACTGGGTCCGTAACTAAAAAGAGTCTGGATTATCTCTGAATTTCCAGAAACCTGTAATCTGAATTCTCCATTCCGGGAACTTTAAAGCAGTCATAGCTAGGAGCTTTATGGGCATATTCCCAAAGCTTTCCGGAAAGATATTTATGACAGTAAGCAGGCGGTTATTGAGGTCATGAATTCTCATAACATGTATCATGCCGTATTTGCGATCCTCCCGTGTCAGGTTTTCAGTTACTGGGTTACGGGTGTCAGCCTCGAAAATCCCATCCTGTACCATCAGCCCGGAACTTGCCGCGGGTTTTGCGCTGGTGAAGTATACTGCAGAAATGTTCTCTCCTGATGGAGTTATTTTTATTATTCTGGTCCACCTGTTTCCGATTGGATTGCGTTCTGGCGTGATTTCAAAGTCAGGAGCGATACCAGTCGATTTCATTACAAGCAGGGGCACGCTTTCATCAATTCTTCCCAATATCTGCCTCAGTCCGCGTGACTTGCCCAGATATTCTACCATCAGAGGGATATGGGCTGATATTTCCAGGAGGTGAGATGAAACAGAATCCAGAACCGAACTGTGGAACACGAAGACAAACCTGTAGGTGCCATTGTCAAGAATTGCGGAGACAAGTACAAGCGACGGGATAGAGACGAAATCAAAGAATGCGCCAGAGAGGTTTTCATCCTCGAGAGATCGTCTCACTATGTACATATTTCCCCGTTTCTCGGCGGAAAATTCCTTCAAGAAAACAGCCCCGTCTCTCTCTTGATCAAGTTCTGAGGGAAGGTAATAAACAATCTCCCCTCCATTCATTTCTTTAAAAAGGCCACAACTGCTCCTTATCCCGAATTTTCTCGAAAGCTGGCAGATGCGGTTGTTGGACTCCCACAAAATGACAAGTTCCGAATCAAGGAAATCAGGTAGCTGCACTTTTCAGTATGATTAGTGCCATATAATAATGTTCTCTGCTTATTGTTTGCCTGATGGTGATCGATTTTTCGTAATTAGAGAGAATATATGCAGTAAACCACTACTTGTGGTTACCGCTCGCTTTCGTTTGGAATCTGCTTTCCATATATGCTTACGAGGTCTCTGTACCCATTTTTCTTGTAGAACCCAAGGGCTATAAGGTTCAACGATGGGAACTCAGCTGAGATGAGTGAAATCCCTCTTTTCCGAAGTATTGAACTTACCTCATCCATGAGAGCATGGCCAACCTTTTTCCTTCTGAATTCCGGCATTACATAGAATTCGACGATTCTTGCCTCCTGTCTCGGCTCGTAGCAGATTCTTTCGAGTATATCCACCTTTATTATCCCTACGACTTTCTTCTTCCACTCCGAAACAAGCAAAATATATTTTTCAGGTTCCTTCATGGTGTCCGTGAGATACTTCTCTGCTTCGTTTTTGATATCATCCCTCACTATGAAGGAAGAATCAAATTCCTCGTTGATCTTCTTGAGCCTTCTCACCATCTCTATGACGCTTTCCATGTCTTCCGGCTTCATCCTTCTTACTTTCAGGTTATCTTCCACTTTTATCATCTCCAAAATAATTCTTTATCAATCCGCTTTCCATCATCCTGGAATAGATCTTCCTATTGCTCTCAATGATTTCAGTAGCTGTCTTCAAAAACCCCTGTTTTGAATCACTTTTTCTTGCGAGGCTCATCTCCACTGTCTTGTATGCAACTGCGGCGGCTACTCTGGGATAGAGTTCCCACTCGTCCATTGTTGGAACTATCCTTTCCGGGGATGGCTGTTCTACGAAATTAGCGATCTCATAGGCAGCCTCTACCATGATCTGGAAATTCACTCCTCTCGCCCCGGCGTCAAGAACTCCCCTGAACACTCCCGGAAAGATAAGGCTGTTGTTGATCTGGTTCGGAAAATCCCCCCGTCCTGTCGCTACTATCTTGGCACCTGCTTCAATGGCTACGTGTGGCCATATTTCTGGCACTGGATTCGCCAGGGCAAATACTATGGGGTCGCTGTTCATGGAAGAGATCCACTCTTTCTTGATGGTATCTGGACCAGGTTTAGACGCAGAAATTACCACATCCGCTCCCTTGAATGCATTCTCAATGTTGCCCTTGATGCGACCTTCATTGGTTGTCATGGCAAGCTGATATTTCCATGGGTTATTGATCATCAGTGAATCCATGTCCTGGCGTTCTGGTTCCAGGATCCCCTTGGAATCTGCCATTACGATATTCCCGGGTTTAAATCCCGCAGCGAAAAGGAGGTGGGCGGCGGCAATGTTTGCAGCGCCTGATCCCATGAGCAGAACCGTGGAATCAGCTATTTTCCTTCCAGTAACCCTGAGCGAGTTGATCAGTCCCGCAAGTATTATCGAGGCAGTTCCCAGCTGGTCATCATGCCAGACCGGGATGTTTAAAGTCTTCTGTAATTTTTCCAGAATGAAGAAACATTTGGGAGATTCAATGTCCTCCATGTTGTATCCTCCAAATGAAGGTTCAAGAGCCTTCGCCACTGCTATGAACTCATCCTGGGTCTTGACGCGCATGGGAATTGGAATTGCATTAACTCCTCCCAGGTAATTAAAAATCAGAGCTTTCCCCTCCATTACCGGCATCGCTGCCTCGGGTCCTACGTTTCCCAGTCCGAGAACTCTTGTGCCATCAGTGAGTATCGCAACACTGTTCCACCTTCCAGTCATGTTGAAAGACTGCTCTGGGTTTGCTGCAATTTTGAGCGAAACTGCAGCGACACCTGGGGTGTACCATATGGAAAAATCTCTCAGATCGCGAACAGGGACCTTGGATACGGTATTTATCTTTCCTTTATATAACTCGGATAGGCGAATTGCGGATTCGTTGAACATCCGGGTCCTTTCCTCGTCGTTCATTCTGATCGTACCCATATTGCCCGTTCTGTTATATACATCTGCTCTAACAACTGAGGTTACTGATTTATTATACTTCTACATTACTTGTCATGGAAGTCAAGAATGCAAAACTCGACTGGAACCTCATACTTAAAAATTACATAGAATACACGGAATCGAAATATCCGGACTACCCTGTGAGAAAATCATTTGATCCCATTATAGAAAAGCTGTCCAATAACCAGTTGCGATCAAGGGTTGTCATAGCTGGAACAGAGGTCGCGGCATATGCATATCTTTTGGATTCGACAGAAATGCCTGACGGAATATATGCTTCTGCCGGTTTTTTGAATGAGAAATACTATTCCGCGGCCAGGCTTAAGAATCTCGTGGAATGGATACGTTCAGAGTCACTTCGCGACAGAAAGATTCCAATGTTGAACGAGATTTTCAACGCGACAGGGGATTGGGAAAAAGTGCTTTACGATGTGGGATTCAGAAGAATGAGAAGGACAAGAATGCTGATAGACCTGCATAAATTGGAGTTCGGAAAGATTGAAACCCCGGAATCCATAAAGATTCTTCCATTCGGGGCGCTAACCCCAGAGTCCTATTCGGATTTCAACTTTCACTCATATCTCGGGACAGAAGACGCAATACTTTACAGTTCCACACCTGAACAGAGCCTTGCAACGGCAAAATCTCTCTTCAACGGTGAGTATGGGAAGATAATCCAGGACGCTTCTTTTTCAATATACTCCGGAGACAAGCTTTCCGGATACATCATCTTCACTTCTGGGGAAGGACCGAGATCTGGCGGAGGAATACCCCTTCTCGCGGACATAGCCATTGGGGGTGAACTGAGAGGCAAGGGAATTGGTAAAGCTCTCCTGATGCGTTCTCTCTTTGAGGTGCAGAGACTCGGCTACCTGAAAGCAGTCCTGTGGGTTTCTGACACAAATCCGGCAAAGCGGCTTTACAAATCTTTGGGATTCACTGATGCCAATCAGCCTGATGAGATATTCTTCTATATTCCAAGGTCTTAGATGAAAAAGGACATCGCAGCGAGAACCAGCGGAATCATGTAGTTGTCATCCAGGGGGTATCTCGCGGCACTTTCAACAACAGACCCAACCGCAGCAAATACAATGCCAGCATATCCCAGGAGGACAAAAGCGAAGACGGCTGCAGGAATAAAATTTGCAAGCAAACCGGCAACCGACTTTCTCCTGTTGTACGGAAGTTTTGGTGACCTCACCGATGATCCAATAATTGTCGCCAGAGAATCACCCACCATAAGTATGAATATAATTATGGCCAGCACTTCCAGATTCCTGACTATCCCCACAGCCAGCAGGAGGCCAGCGGCAAGCCATATTGCCCCTATACCAAGCGGGGTACTTTCCCTCTCAAGTGAATTCAGGAAATTTCCGAGATAGTTAGTTCCATTATTGGAGAAGTAGTTTCCTAAAAGATAAAGCGCAAGCACTGCAACGGTAAGGATCCAGGCGGAATTATGCAAACCCAGCGAGAGGACAAAAACAAGCACAATAATGCCTATGCCTATTTGCACATAGTCTCGGTTAATTTCCCTCTCCTTTGATATTCCTCTTGACTGATCATTGCTGTGTGAAAAATCCCTTATTCTCTTGTCCTCAAGCATGACAAGAATAGTTGCGAGGGATATTGTTATGTCTATGGGAGTAGCGCTAGAGGTTTTCCCATAAACGGCAAGGAAATACAGGATTAAACCGAAATCAGCAGCGAATGGAAGATAGAACTGCAGGGAGTAAAGCATGGACGCTGAGATCAGGGACAGGACAAAAATTGGAAACACAAGAAATGAATGGTAGACAAAAAATATAACTGCAATTACGGGAATGGAGAGTGCATATTTTCTGAGAAATAACTTCCAGTTGTATGCGAGAGATACCGTAACTGCAATCAGTGACAATACCACAAGGGCAACATCGGCTATTGTTATCAAACTAGAGGTTAGAGCAAGAATCGAATAAAAATGTATTGTATACGATCAATGAAGTTCACTTCCATCCCGTGCGTAAATGAAATTGAGCACAGTTTCGGCGCCGATCGGAGGGTGATATGATCCGCTCAATTTATTATTTTTCACAGCATACTCCCCCGGCACTTTCTGAAGAAGAAAAAGCACCGGGCTCATGCTCAGGCCGTATGCCCCGGCCTTGAATATCAGAACTGCGTCTCCCTCTCTTACGCAATCCGGTATGGGGATATTCTTTCCGAAACAGTCTATTGGCGTGCAAAGAGGTCCACAGACAGTGGCATGCTTTAGCGTTAATGAGGTACCGCTGCCAATGACCCTGATTGGATGCTCTGCACCAAGGAAAGCAATCCTGAAAAAATTGTTCATTCCACCATCTGTTGTCAGCGTAGTTACACCATTACCGGCAGTCTTTATGTCCACTATTCTTGTCACGAAGAGACCGCAATCCGCAACAAGAAATCTACCCGACTCAAACCATATTTTCTTTCCGTCCAGTCCATTGTCCCTGAGTATCCGGTTGAGCCCGGAGGAAAACAGCTTAAAATCAAACTGCACATCCTTTTCAGTCATGGGCACTCCAAATCCGCCTCCAAGGTCTATGTAATCAACGCGTTCCCTGACTTTCCGCATGTATGATAACATTTTTTCATGAAGCCGTAGTGACTCCTTGTAGTCCAGAACCTGGCTACCGAGGTAGTACTGGAATCCAAAGTTACCGTCCGGAACAAAACTGGATTTCTGGACAATCTCATCCAGATTCTTCACGTCAATCCCAAACTTGCTTTCAGATCCAGACATGCTCTCAAGTGCCCTTGAAGTCTCGTCCTCCATGTTAAGCCTTACCAAAACGACCATATTTCCATCATAATACTTTCTGATCAATTCCAGCTCCCGGAAGGACTCGGCGATTATCCCCCTGATATGCATTTCTGACGCTCTCCTGATCAGGTCTTCATCCTTGCCAGGGCCAAGTAGAATTATTCTTTCAGGGTTGAATCCAGTCTTCATGACATGATCCAATTCTCCCATTGATGAGACTTCAACATTCAGGCCGCTTTCCAGTATGGTAGTTAGGATCTGGGATGCGGGGTTCGCTTTCACGGAGTAGAAAATATCTGTCCCCGATGCCTTAACTGATGCCAAAAATTTCCTCAATTCCTGTATCTTGCGGGTCAGGATCTCCAGGAAATAGATATAGGATGGAGTTTCTATGCGGGATATCAATGAAGCCAGGCTTAATCCATTGTATGTATAATCACAACCTTCTCTCTCGAACCCTTCGCTGTTCAGAACATGATCTCCGTAAGCATTTTCTTCCATGGTGACTTCATTTTTAGGCGTGGTTAAAACTTTGTTAGTTAATTGAGGAAAATTTTTTTGAATTTCATGGGAACATCCGATAAAGGTTAAATGGAAGAATGCTATCGGTTTTTTGCGGGCGCTGTTCAAGCAGTGTCTTTTTAACATCATGGTGCTTTTATGAGTGACAGGGAAAAGATATATGACTCGCTTCTGGCGAGAGCCAGGAAGGAAAGAAACTTTGATGAAATATCCATAAAGGGCATATGGGAGATCAACCTGAATTTCAAGCCGTCAAGGAATGAACGATTATTCACGTACAAGGTTATCGTCGTCCAGACAACATATGGCCAGGGTTCATGTTATGCAGCTCCCAATGAATCCTTTGGAATAGACCGTACCATAATTGGCAAAACACTAAACGAGGTCGATATGGATAATGATTCCGCTTTCCCTCTAAAGGTTGCAATCCTCGACTCCGTCTATGATACTCCGAGGATCAAGCCCGATCTGGAGGTGGAGATCAGCGGCGATTCGACATCCAAGTCGAGGTACAGAGCTGAAATTATCGCAAGTGAGGTTTCGAGGATTATAAACGGCAAACAGGCAAGGTCTGAACTAAAGTCCAAGGTGCCCGTTGTTTTGAACATCGGATATGTGGGGACATTCTATACAATCCTGACAAAATCATTCAATCCTGAGTATCTAGTAACTGACCTGGAAGAGGAATTATTGAGCACCAAGGGGCAGGTTGACATATTTGACGGAAACCGGTATAATAAGGAGTTCCTGAAGAAAGCAGATGTTGCTATAGTAACAGGAATGGTAATATCCACACGAACACTGAGTGAAATAATCGAAACTGCCAGGGAAAACAACACTTCTGTGCTGGTTTTCGCCGAAACGGGATATAATCTGGCTCCATATTACAGGGATTACGGTGTCGATGTTTCAGTCAGCGAGCCATTTCCGTATTATATATTCGACGGATCTTCAACGATGAGGGTTTTCAGAAAGCAGTGATTGTGATCGGGAGGGAGTCATCTTTCCATCAAGTCTATCCTGAAGCCGCAATCGAAGGTTTTTTGGGGCTCAATCGTAACTAGCCCGATCTGGTTGTTGAAAGCATCTGGAGCACCGGTCATGGGCTCTATTGCCACAGACTGCCCGCTTGAATACTGGCCGTTATACAGGACAAAATAGTTCATGTTTCTCCTGGTGATCCTGATGTCATAATTGCCGGCTGAAAATACCAAATTTCCTCCGCCGACGAAACAGTTATCGAAGCTTCTCTGGTGCATTGCTTCATCATCATTGAAATTCACCTGCAAGGTAGATCCATCCGGAAAGTGCCGATCCCTGTAGTTTAACATCATGATTTCGGAGTCATGCTTGAGTTGCCATCTGCCCTGGAAATTGAAATAGGGATGAAATCCAACCACCAGTGGCGAGCTGATTTCCCCTGTGTTCTTGATTGTTGTGGTGATGTTGAAGAAGTCCCTTCCCAGAGAGTAGGCATTCACTATTTCAAGGATCGTAGGATAACCAGTACTTGCTAACCTGTATTGAAGTGTCGTAGAATTGTGATTCTGTTCCTCTTCGTTTGCATACTCCCATTTTTCATGCCTCACCAGGCCGTGGATACTGTTCAGTCCATCGTTCCTGGGTAGGCTGTATGTATGATTCTCCCAGCTATATACTCCATTTCTTATGCGATTGGCAAAGGGAATCATTACTGCACATCCGCCATGGGTTTCCCGGCCATCAGGTGATGGCATGAGTATTTGCCTCCCTTTAAGCTGGAGGGAATCTATGTATGCACCAACCCTATCTATCCTTGCCAGGCTCACTCCATCTACCAGCGTAACCATGAGCAGATAATTCCACAACCCTATATTATTATTGAAGAGGCTCTGGCTGAATTGTTAGGGTCTACAGTTATTATCGCTGTCCTTATTATCAAATATGATACTCTCTTTCATAGGGAAAGGCGGAGTCGGAAAGACTACAATCGCCGCAGCCTATGCCATGGAACTGGCAAGCATCGGCAGGACCATTGCGGTTTCGACGGATTTCATGCCATCTCTTAAGTATCTTCTCACAAGAGATGATAAACTGGAAATAGTCGAGTTGAAGGAAAGCGAAATAGCCGAGAAATGGATTCAGAAGTACGGTGAAGACGTTTTTGCAATACTGAGTGAATTCATAAACACCGACCGTTCCATACTAAGCCACATTGCAAGCGCCCCAGGGGTTCCGGAGGAATTCATGATATCCAGCATCGTAGATCTTGAGGATTCAGGAAAATATGATTACGTGGTCTGGGATACCGCTGCCTCATCTGCAACAATGCATCTTCTTACGCTTGAACAGGATTTTTACAACCACATTGGCAGGGATATACAATTCTATCTGAAGGTTAAGGACAAGTTTGGATCGCACAAGATGCTGAAGGTGCTAGACCAGTGGAGAGAACTGGCGAACCATGTCTGGAATCGACTTGAAAGTTCACATTTTTTCCTCGTCACGGGAGATGATGATCTGAGTAGAATGCAGGCGGGTGAAATAGAGAAAGACTTTCATAGAATGGGCCTTCCGGTTGATTTCAAAATATGCAACAGGTTTGGGCGCAGGCATGTTGATAAGCCGGATTGTAAGATTATCATCCCGGAGTTTGACGGAAACAGCCGTGAAGTTGTGGATTCAATTCGCAGAACTTCCGGGCTGTTGTTTCTATCACAAATCGGCATAGATCACAAAGATGCTTGAAATAAACAAAGGCCCCAGAGATGCGGGTGCCGGGATTTGGACCCGAGGCACGAGCTTGGCAAGCTCGCGTGTTACCAGGCTACACCACACCCGCTCGGGCACTGTATACACTCAGAGGTATTTATTCTTTAAGATTTGCGATAGATGAAATCAATGTTATTATCCAATTATTGTAGCTTAAAATCAGAATAGAAGTCCAGTATTGTTACCTAAATTATGATCTTTATTATTCAGATGATTAACAAGCCAATGGATTGGGTTTCCAGGAAGAAACGGAAAAACAGGTCATTTAAATTCACAGGATCGTATATTGCAATCGTTAACGAATTATGACAGTTTTTTATATATAAATTTCTGCTTTGTATGTCCGGTAGCTAATTGCCATGGAGCCTAATTAGTACCGTTAACTACAAAATACTTTTAATATGAGTAAAGTTGTTCCCTAAAGCAATAGGTGAAATGAAAGATGATCACTGAAGAGATGAATAAGTATCCCGAAATCCGTTTTGCGAGCGATTTCGAGATAAGCAAGAACGCGCCCTTCAAGACAGTTGACGAATTTGTAAAGCGTCTTGGCCATCTCATTACATCAGACATGATGGTCCTTAGGGTAACAGAGAGTCTGTGCCCGCTTTGCGTTGATGATGAGAAATTTGATCAGATGAGGATTCCGGCTGTGGTTTATGAGAATGGCGGAGAGGTTAAGCTAATAAAGGAATGCGCTGAACATGGCGTAACCAAGGAAAAGTACTGGGAAGACTACGACATGTACCAGGAAGCAAAGAAATTCCAGGACAAGGGAGTTAAGATCCTCAATCCGCACGTTGCATTCCTCGAGGAGAAAATTATATGCCCCACTCACTGTGGTCTGTGTGTAAAGCACAAGTCACATACTGGTCTGGGCAATGTAGTTGTAACAAACCGCTGTGATCTTTCGTGCTGGTACTGCTTCTTCTATGCGAAGGAGAATGAGCCAATATACGAGCCGTCGCAGGACCAGGTAAGAATGATGCTCAGGAGAATGAGAAACGAGAAACCTGTGGGTGCAAACGCCGTCCAGATAACCGGCGGAGAGCCTACCATAAGGGACGATATCATAGATATCATAAAGATAGCCAAGGAAGAGGGATACGAGCATATACAGCTGAACACAAACAGCATCAGGGCTGCCTTCGATCCGGATTTCCCCAAAAAAGTCAGGGAAGCCGGCTCCAATGTTATATACACGAGTTTTGACGGCCCAACCCCCAGATCTAACCCAAAGAACTTCTGGGAGATACCTGCAGCTCTTGAGAATTACAGGAAAGCCCCGCTTGGTGTTGTTCTGGTGCCCACAGTTATAGGCGGAATCAACGACAGTTACCTCGGTGACATAATAAGATTCGGCTTGTCAAACATAGATGTGGTTAGGGCAGTTAACTTCCAGCCCGTAAGTCTTGTTGGCAGGATGCCTGACAGGATGAGGGAAAAACAGAGAGTAACGATACCTGGGGCTATAAAGAAAATAGAGCAGCAGACCGATGGAATGATAGGAAGAGAGGACTTCTTCACAGTGCCAGCTACCACCAAGGTTTCAAACTTCGTGGAGGCACTAAAGGGCCAGGAAACCTACAAACTGTCTATCCATTTCGCCTGCGGAATGGGTACATACATATTCAAGGATGGCGACAAGGTTACCCCAATCACGCGCTTCATAGACGTGAAGGGTATGTTCGAGTATATGGGTGAGCTGGGAGATGAGATCAAGGCATCCAGCTACAAGAGACTCAAGAAAACCGAGTCTGTTGCAAAGCTGCTCCTGAAGCTGAAGAAATTTGTCGACTACGAGAAAGCTCCTAAGGACTTCAAGCTGAAGGATATGGTCTACAACGCTTTCACAGAGGGCGATTACCATGGTCTCAAGGCGTTCCACTACAAGTCTATGTTCATAGGATTCATGCACTTCATGGATCCTTACACATACGATGTTGACAGGGTCGAGAGATGTGATATCCACTATGCAATGCCTGATGGAAGAGTTGTGCCATTCTGTGCCTTCAATGTGATACCTGAGCTTTACAGGGATGCAACCCAGAGGAAGTACTCCATCCCGGCAAAGACATACGAGGAGAGAACTGGGAAGATACTCAAGAAAGACAAATATTTCAGGGACTACACAAAGGAAGACAAGAAGAACATAATAGACTTCTATGAGAAAAGCATAGGAAGGAAACTCGCGACGGATGAGATCGGTCTCAACCTTGATGAGCCCATTCCTGTGATATCATCTGAGAAGCCACAGTAATCACAAATTTTTTATTTTACCAATATATCTTTTTTATTGAAATTTGAAATTATCGATCATACCGGCGATGTCGGTATTATTGTTTACGGTTCTGATTTTAACGAGATTTTGAAAAACTCCGTCTTTGCACTTTCCGAACTCGTCTTCCCAGACACTGGATTTCAAGCTGATATCACGGAGACGGTACAGGTGGAAGGCGCCACAAACGAGGATCTGCTCTTGAACTTGCTTTCACTGGTCGTACAAAGGATCGATTCAGATGGGGTGATATTTTTTGACATTAACAGCCTCTCAATAACAGCAGGAAGTATTAATGCAGAGTTGAAAGGCATGAAAATAAGGGAGGGAATGAGTTACGAATACGTCCTGAAAGCTGTGACCTATCATGATCTGGAGGTAAACACATCAAAAGGATATGCAAGGATAATTTTTGATATCTAAGGTCACTTCATTTGTAGAGACCTGCATCGTGTACAACACAATTTTCATGAGGTTATGAAAAAGCATTTAAAAGTGTTAATGATCAGCCCATATGTCTGCATTAGTTCCAAAGAAGATATTTTTTACCCGTGGCGTGGGCCGCGGTGAAAGCCAGCTTCAGTCATTTGAGGAGGCTTTGAGGGATGCCGGAATAGCTCCTTACAACTTATCCAGCATAAGTTCAATTTTCCCGCCCTTTGCAGAAACCGTTTCGAGAGAGGATGGAATAAAGCTCCTATCTCCTGGACAGATATTATTCTCGGTTCTTGCCAGAAATTCCACAAATGAGCTCAACAGGATGATTTCGGCTGCAATCGGCTACGCTATACCCAGGGATCAGAGCAAGTGGGGATACCTCAGCGAACACCACAGTTTTGGGGAGACAGAAAAGGTAGCTGGCTACTATGCTGAGAAGCTCGCGGCAGAGATGCTGGCTAGCACCATGGGACTGATGGACAAATTGGTCTGGGATGACAACAAGAAGGAATACGTTCTTGAGGACAAGATACTGACCACCCGCAACATTTGCTCAACCGCCGTTGTTCTTAAATCCGGCGAATGGACCACAACAGTTGCTGCTGCAGTCCTGATAGTATAGGTGCGTTCAATGGACCAGTACACTGAAAAGAAATGGCAGGAAGCCTGGTCCAAAAGCAAGATTTTCCAGCCGGCTCTTGACAGGAATAAAAAAAAGTTTCTTATTACAGTGCCATGGCCATACACCAACGGGTCACTGCACGTTGGTCACGGGAGGACTTATACCCTCGGAGACGTGATTGCAAGATACAAAAGAATCACCGGTTACAACGTTCTTTTTCCCATGGGGTTTCACCAGAGTGGAACCCCTATCCTTGCACTTGCAAGCAGATTGAGAAATGGGGAAGCGAAAGCCATATCTCAGCTTACCCGGGACATAGCCACATACGAGCCGGAACAAAACATCCAGAAGATACTCAAAACAATGGTAGAACCGAAGAACATAGCTGATTATTTTTCCGATGCAACGGTTAAGGACTTTACCTCAATGGGTTACTCCATAGACTGGTCAAGGCGCTTTACTTCAGCCGACGATTTTTATCAGGATTTTGTCCGCTGGCAATTTCTTAAATTACAAAGGCTTGGAATGATCCACCAGGAAAGGTATCCGATTCTTTTCAGTCCGGCCGAGAATAACGCGGTTGGCGAGGACGACATTAGTGATGGAGATATAGACAAGGTATCAATCGAGGAGTTTACCGCAGTGAAGTTCAGGTCAGAGGATTTTTCTCTTCTTGCAGCTTCCATAAGACCTGAAACAATATTCGGCATCACCAACCTGTGGATCAGCAGTGCAGGGCATTACGTTCTTATAGAGCTTGACGGTGATCCTGTAGCTGTATCGTCCGAAGCATACACTAAACTGTCATATCAGCGTGATGGCGTTAAATTCCTCAGGGAAATGGAAAAGCGGGAGATACTTGGCAGGGAATTCTACACTCCCATTGAAAGGTTGAAGGTCAAGGTATATGAAGCTGATTTTGTAAACCCATCAAACGGATCGGGAATTGTCTATTCAGTTCCGGGGCACTCCATAATTGATTACGCAGAGGTTATCAGGAAGGGGCTTGACATTCAGCCGAGGGTGATAATCACTATAGAGAATCCGGCTGATGCTGTAATGCAGAGGGCGCATTCCGTTGATCTATCAGATTACGAGAAGCTGAGGGAGGTTAACGTAGAATTGTACCGCACAGAATACTACGGAGGGATAATGATTGAGGGCCTTCCGGTTATTTCCGGCCAGACCGTGGCAAGAGCACGTGAAAAAATAAGGGAAACACTCGTTGAAGATGGAGATGCACTGATATTTTATGAAACGTCGCGCCAGGCGGAGACCAGGACTGGCGACAGGGTCATAGTTGCGGTGCTTAGGGATCAGTGGTTTCTGGATTACTCACTGGAATGGCTCAAGGAGAGGGCTCATAAGCTCGTGGATGACATGCAGTTCATACCTGAACATTACAAGAGTTCAATGCAGGAAACAATCGACTGGCTGAAGCAGAGGCCATGCGCAAGGCTTCGTGGACTTGGAACGCACCTTCCCATGGATGAGCGGTGGATCATCGAATCGCTCTCTGATTCCACGATCTATCCGGCAGTATATACAAATTCAAATTACCTGAGGAAAATTAAGGACATTGCAGGTGAAATAGATCCCGGGATACTAGAATATATCTTCACCAATGAACCAGCGCTGGAAAAAAGCAGATATCCAGAGGAAATCCTCAAACTTGCAAATGAAGCAAGGAAAGAGATGGAGTACTGGTACGGAGTGGATGTTAGACTCACTTCCTACCCTCACCTGACAAACCATCTTGCGTTCTATATTCTTAATCACGTCGCCATTTTCAGCGGAAGCTACCTCCCATCGGCACTGATTATCTCCGGGATAATTACCGCTGATGGACGCAAGATCTCAAAGAGCAAGGGTAACGGGGAGTCCTTAATGGCAGTTTCCCGGAAATATTCTGCCGATATCTATAGACTTTATGTGGCGGTTGGGGCAGACTTTTCGTCAACTCTTGACTGGAATGAAGCTGATGTAAACGCACTGAGGAAGAGGTATGACAGCTTTGTCCAGATACTTGACAATTACAAGCCGATCGAGGATGAGATGAATGGCGCCGAGAAGTGGTTTGTCTCATCTTTCTATATGCATCTGAAGAGTTACATTGAGAACATGGAAAAATACAACATCCGATCTGCTTTCGTTTCCATATTTTATGAGGTCCTTAATGATCTAAGGAGGTGTGAGACCAGGGGAGGCAGGACAGGTCTCGCAATCGGAAAAGTGATGAAGGACTGGCTCATAGCACTTTCTCCTGCCATACCGCATACGGCCGAGGAATACTGGCACAGGCATATTGGGGAATCATTCGTCTCCATCCAGCAGCTTAACAGGCAGCCGGAACTATCTATCGATACTGTGGTAATCGAGGAAGACAGCTATGTACAGAAGCTGATTTCAGATATTAGATCCATAATGGCTATCACCAAAATAACACCGAAAACAGTTCAAGTTTATACAGCTGGAAAGGAAACCGCGGAACTTGCCAGGATCCTCACGGACGGTGATTACGGGAAGGTGGACAAGGCACACAGGTTCATGATCCGGGATTTTACGAAAAACCGGAAGAGCATTTCTCTCAATGGCGTTGATGAATATTCTGCAATTGAAGCTAACAGGAGCTTTATAGAATCAATTTTAAGTGCAAAGATGGAAGTAAGAAGAGTCGACGATCCTGTAAATGGAAAAATAGCCTGGCCGGGCAGACCCGTGATTGTCCTGAACAAATAGTCCTGCCTGGAGATCAACGGTTATAAAGTTCAAGGTTATTCCATGCCAATGCAATCAGATGGTTCACGATCAGAAACCATGGTCGATTTGGTAAACTATTCAAGAAAACTCGGTTCGAATGAAAATCTCGTCCTGCATGGGGGAGGAAACACTTCGGCAAAGACACACGAGGTTGATCATACCGGAAAGGATCTTATGGTTCTCAGGGTAAAAGGAAGCGGATCAGATCTCTCAACCATAGAGGAGAGTGGATTCACGGGGCTAAGGCTCGACGACTTGTCAGCCGCAGAAAAGATTGAGAGCATGACCGATGAAGCCATGGCTGATTACCTGAGAAAAAGCATGGTGGATCCGTCAGAGCCATCCCCTTCCGTGGAGTCCTTTCTTCATGCATTCATTCCTTATACCTTTGTTATGCATTCCCACGCGGATGCAATCCTGTCGATAACCAACACTGACCTTTCTGCAGATGCAGTCAGAGATATACTGGGCAATGTGATTGTGCTGCCCTACATACCGCCGGGGTTCACTCTCGCCAGGGCGATCCTTTCCCTCGGAAGGGAAGCAATCGGAAAGGTGGACGGAATTGTGCTTTCCAGGCATGGGCTGTTCACATTTTCAGACCGGGCTGACGAAGCCTGGAACAAGCACCAGAAAATCGTCTCTGCCGCGGATAAGTACATAGGCAAAAGGGTGCCTTCCAGGTTCAAGGCAGTATTTGAGGCAATTCCTGAAGCAGAAGCAGAGAAGGCAATTCCAGTCATTCGCGGCAGCTTATCGAGACGCGGAAAAAAGATACTGAACATCGACTCATCCGGCATTTCCGGGGAGATAGCACGCTCTATCGAGGGCCAGCAGTTTACTGCATACGGTCCTGCGACTCCCGACATGCTCATCAGGACGAAATATGAATATCTCTACCTGGAGAACCTGGACAACATCCAGGAGTCAATTGAAAAATTTGCCGATAAATATGCTGAGGACTACAGGAAATATGTTCATGGGTACCCAATGCACGATCCCTATCCGTCAATCATCGTGATAAGGGGATACGGGATTATAACCGCAGGAATAACTGAAAAGGAAGCAAGGATTATTCATGACCTTGCCCTGCACACATTTATGGTCAACGCAAACGCTGACGCAATTTCGCATCACGAGTTTATCTCCCGGCAGGAAGCCTACAACATGGAATACTGGCCATTGGAAGAGGCAAAACTCAAGAAATTCAGGCCAAAAAAACTTCAGGGTAGCATATCCCTTGTAACTGGAGCAGCGAACGGAATAGGGCTTGAGGCATTCCGAAAGCTATCGCAAAACGGCTCCACCGTCATTGCGTGCGATCTGGACGGCAAAATCAGTGAAATTGCCAGGGAAATTTCAGCCCAAACTGGAATCGCAAGTCTTCCGGCGGTCGTTGATCTTTCCATGGAGAACCAGATAAGGGGCATGTTCCGGGAAGTGATAAGAACATATGGTGGGCTCGATATCGTGTTCAGCAACGCAGGCGTCCTGAAAAGTGACATGATAGAGGACGTAAGGATCGAGGACCTGGATTTGCATTATGCAGTCATCGGACGTGCCAGTTTCATCATAACACAGGAGGCTCTGAGAATAATGAAGGCACAGCAGATTGGAGGAAATCTTGTTTACAACATTACAAAGAATCTTCTGCATCCCGGTTCTGGAATGACTTCCTACGGGTCATCCAAGGCCTTCGCAGCACACGTATGCCATTATGCTGCAAAGGAGGGCGGGCCCTTCGGCGTGAGAGCCAATATCATAAATCCAGACAAGATCTTTCGTGGTTCCCGGATCTGGGAGAACGGGGTACTTGAGGCCAGAGCCATGGCAAAGGGGCAGACGGTTGAGGAATACAAAACCCAGAATCTGCTCAGGCGTGAGGTTCTTCCAGATCACGTTGCAAATGTGCTCCTTTCATTGATCGACGAGGAGGCGTTCGGTGCAACTACCGATGCAATGATACCCGTCGACGGCGGTGTAATCTGAAAGTCATATGAAGTGCCGGATAACCTTTCTTATGCTGAAATCGATGCCGAAGCCTATGAGATCCTTTCTTGCCAGCAATGAAGTACGTAGAGCTGAGAAACCCAGTGTTCTTCCATTCTGTATTGCTGAAACCAGGTCGTACAGCTGTTCATAGTAGCCATATGCCTTCATTATCTGCTTCCGGTAGTCCATCTTGATCATATCGAGATCATCTTGCTTTTTCATGATCTGGATAAGAATTTCCGCTGATTCCAGTGCAGGCATTATTCCTTCTCCAGTTATGGGGGAGACCAGCCCTATTGATTCACCTACGCCGATAACATTGCCTCTGCTCATGTTCTCAAGGAGCGGTTTCATCCTTATCTTCCTGCCAACCGTGAAACCCGGCTGTACTGATCGAAGTGCTTCATCAACCATATCAAGCGTCAGCGCTCCGGCCCCAATGTGATAGCCTCCTGCAATTGGGAATTCCCAGTAATAACCCGTTCCTTTCTCAAAGAAGTGAAAATAGAAATCTCTATGATCAGCCTTCCCTGAAATAATCTCCCTGGCATACATCAAGTGATCATTTTCCACCTTTCCAAGAATCTGTCTGGAGACACCAGTAGCATCTATTGTCACAGATCCGTCCTCGGCCTTCCTGAACGCTGCCATTCTTGTAGGGACACCCGCTATCAGGTCTCTTTCGAAACGGTTCTTGTCAAAGGTCCCGATTCCACGCCCGGAGAATTCAACCGGACCAAACTCGTTTCCGGAAAAAGTAACTGAATTGGATCGCACCGTGGAATATTCTTCCAGATCCAGTCCAGCGCGACTGGCAAAGGTTTTAATTCTGTCAAGGTTGGTGGCATAACCACATGGAATGTAATAGTCCGGGCGTTTGGGGTCGAAGCCCAGAGAATCGAAACCTTCCTGGTTCAACCTCCTCAGGAGGTAAGATCCTGCAACCCCGAGTCCAGCAACATTTATCATCAAGGCAAAATATCGAGGTGCATAAATAATCTCGCTGAGGTAATATGAAATGGGTTATGTCTTCAAGTTCGCATATGATGGCTCAGAGTTCTCCGGATACCAGAAAGGAAACGGTGAGAACAGCGTTGAGGATACAATTATCAGACGACTAATGGCCGCAGGGATCAATTGCGGGATCAGGTCAGCTGCGAGAACCGACAGAGGTGTATCTGCCGTTGGAAACGCAGTTTACATAGACTCGGACGAAAGACCCGAAAAAATTTCTGGAATAGTCAACTCAGGCGGGAAAAATTTGATCCTGCACTCATATGCTGCTGTTGACAGTACTTTCAGGCCAAGACATTGCGACATGAAAGTATATCGCTACATCCTTGCGTCTGAGTCCGTGCAGCTTGACATAATTTCATCAATTCTGCACCGTTTCGAAGGCACCCATGATTTTTCCTGTTTTTCCAGAACCGATGGCAGGATACCCATAAGGACCATAGATCGCATCGACGTAAGGCAATCCGGTAACCTGGTTTATGTGGATTTCTATGGCCAGAGTTTTCTGTGGAACCAGATACGCAGTATTATTGCCTATTCTCTCTGGAATCAGGAATCTAATCCACTTTGCGATCCATTCGATCTCAAATCCCGGTTTTCCGGGCTGGCGGAACCATGCTTCCTTGTCCTTATGGACATTTTTTACTCTGGGATACAATTTATCAACGTTCCATCCCCCAAGTTTCCCAAGATACTCAGAGATGAAATCCATCACACCGAGGCTAAGCTCGTTACGGAGAAATTTCTGCTTGATCGGGTGACAGGAGAAGCTCCTGACTTCAGTTATACTTTTAACCATCCATGGGATCATAGGTCGTGAAATTCTCGGAGGTTACGAAGAGTTTCGAAGAACTCTCGAAGACTACGAAGAGGCTTGAACTGAGTTCTATCCTTGTTGATCTGATGAAGGAGTCTGGAGACGACCTTAAAACACTTGTTTACCTCATGCAGGGGAAGCTTGCTCCGGATTATCTTGGTATAGAAACAGGCGTCTCCGAGAAGAGCATTATAAAGGCGCTTTCCTCAGTATCCGGGCTTCCCGAGGAAGAGATAGGATCACGACTGGTAAAGGAAGGAGACATTGGAGAACTGGTTGAATCAATAATGAGCACCAAGCGGCAGGCTTCCCTCGAAACTCAGGAGCTTACTGTGAGATCAGTTCATGAATCCCTGATGAAACTCTCCGAGTCAAAAGGACAGGGGAGCATCGCAATGAAAATCAACACTCTCAAGAACATCTTCATAAGTGGCACCCCTGCGGATTCCAAATATATATCAAGAATCATCGAGGGAAAATTGCGCTTGGGAATAGCTGATTCCACCATAATAGATGCATTGACACTTGCATTTGCCGCAAAGGCAGACCACGAGGCAGTTGACAACGCGTACAATTTTCACCCTGATATCGGGCATATAGCCGAACTGCTAAGGAACGGTGACATCGAAGCCATTCGGGCAATAGGCCCTGAACCGCTCATACCATTCAAGGTCATGCTTGCAGAAAGGCTTCATGATATAAGATCCATAATGGGAAAGATGGATCAGGGTGCTGCTTTTGAATATAAATATGATGGACTCAGGACACAGATACACAAATCCGGTGGGAAAGTCAGAATATTCTCTCGTGGTACAGAGGACGTCACAGATCAATTTCCAGACATAGTTAAAGCGGTTGCAGAGACATTCTCCTGTGATTCATGCATACTTGATGGTGAATCTGTCCCCTATAACCCTGAAACGGGAGAACTTTATCCATTCCAATTTGTCTCCCAGCGCAGGGGCAGAAAATATCGACTTGGTGAGATGCAGAGCGAGATCCCAATTACTGTATTCCTGTTCGATATCCTTTACCTTAATGGAGAGTCGCTTGCCGGAAAACCGTATGGCGAAAGGAGATCAATATTGGAGAAGGCAGTTATTGAAGGACAGTCATTCAAGCTGGCTAGGAGGCTTGTATCCAGTGACGAGGACGTGATCAGGGCATTTTTCAATCAGTCGATAGCGGACGGCTGTGAGGGAGTTGTTGCGAAGAGTCTTGCCGAAAACTCAATTTATCGTGCAGGGGCAAGAGGATGGCTGTGGATCAAGTTGAAGAAGGATTATCAGGCGGAATTATCCGACACACTCGATCTTGTCGTTGTTGGAGCCTTCGGTGGACAGGGCAGAAGGAAAGGAAAATACGGGGCCCTTTTAATGGCATGCTACAACCAGGTCAATGACACCTTCGAGACGACATGCAAACTGGGCTCAGGTTTCACGGATGAATTCCTGATTTCAATGTCCAAGGAACTTTCTGAAGAGAGGGTCGAGACCAAGCCCGCCCGTGTTGTTTCAAATATGGAACCGGACATATGGCTTGATCCAACAATGGTTTTGGAGATAATAGGCGCAGAGATAACGGTCAGTCCCATACACACCTGCGCCTATGGAACAGTTGAAAAAGAATCTGGCCTTGCCATAAGATTTCCGAGATTCAATGGCAGGATAAGGAGAGACAAAAAGCCTGAAGATGCCACAACCACGGCAGAAATTCTGGAAATGTTTCTTAGCCAGAGAAAAACAGTATCTTAGAAATGCTAAAAAATCTTTTAAAAATGAGTGAGGATTAAATTAATCCTCGTTGTTATCGGAATCTCTTCTTCCTCTTCCGCCGTAGCTTCTGTTGCCGCCGCTTCCGCCGCCGCCGTATCTGCGATAGGAACCTGATCCTCCGCTGCTACCGCCTCTGAAGCCACCGCCGCTACCGCTTCTGTACTGGTTTTCGTATTCCTTCTCGCTCATGTCAAGCTCTTCGTTTGTGCTCGGGACCTCTTCAGTACCCTCGCTTAATGTGCCATATTTTCCGACGTTAAGTCTCATGTGGCCCCTGACCAGGGAAACGTATCCGTTGTCAATGTAGAGCGTCGCACCGTCAGTAGCTTGAGCTGCCTGGTCTCCCCAAAGTGAAAGTATAATCTTTCCGGTTTCATCTGCTATGATTACTTCCGTTACCGACTTTTCCTCTCCAAATCTTGTCTGGATCGATTTTGGCTCGCCTACTGATACAACCTTTGCAAGAACGTTAACACGCCTTGAAGAAGGTGTTAGGTCTTTTATTTTGGTAGTTCCTTCCATTCTATTACTTCCTTTTGTCTAAAAAAGACAGGTGCTTATCTAATATTCGTATATAATGCTATCGAATTGTTATTTTTCCCCGGCGCAAAGGTTTTGCCCATTAATGAGGGATCGTGCTTTCTATCTGCTTCATTGCCCATGGCATTACCTCTGTTATAAAAGATGGGCCATGATGTGCAAAGTAATCCAGAGTGCCTGGAGTCCTGAAAATTGCTTTCGTTTTTCCGGCAGAAGTTCCATCCCACTTCCGTTGGATCACTATTTTCTGCATCTCTGCGTCCGATAATTTTGTATACATTTTATGTTCATAAAAAATGATTTGGGGATCATTACGCAGAATTAAGTCATCATCCGGCGTCAGCCATTCACTGCTGAAATTCCTGTATATGCTGTTGACGCCCATGAGGTACAGTGCGTCTGTGATATAGCTCATTGAACCAAAAGATACCGGTCCCCCAAGGTCGATCTCCAGGTACCCTCGAACGCTATGTGTGCCCTTTTGCACCGGCACTTTTTTCAGCAGTTCACGGTAAAGTTGTCTTGCTTCATCAATCCTGTTCACTACTATTCCGACACGCATGACCAGGTCCAGAATTCCAGCTACCGTTGAGGGCAGATCGAACATGTACACCGGGAACCTTTCGGCTACGGAATCTGAGAATTTTCTCTGAAATCCAGATATGGTCAACACGAGGTCAGGCCTCAATTGCTCAAGCAGTTCTATTCTCGCCGATCCATAGCTTCCTACGCGTCTTTTCAACCTGGTAGCTTCCGGCCTGGCACAGAAAGCAGAGATTCCCACGATCTTATCTACCATGCCAAGCTGATACAGAATTTCGGTAACTGACGGACTGAAGCTGATTATTCTTACTGGGTTATCGGGAATGCTTACCTCGTCTCCGCCGGAGCTGACTAGCTTTCTCATTTTTTCACACACCTTTGTGCCTTAACTCATGAAACCTTGCTTAATTCGTTCTAGAACCAAGATCGCATGATTGGAAGGCTATTGCACCTGACCTTTCATCAGGTCACTGTTTCATATTTCTTACTCTTAGCCGGGAGCAGTGGAAGCATCAGGCCGGATATTATGGCAAACAGCAACATGATCCACATGGCATCTGCAAGTCCGATGTATGGATACAAAACCGTGTAAACCGCAATTCCTGCTGCACCGCCCACCGTGTTTCCAACTCCCCACACCATTGAATTGGATCTTGTAGAAAATTCACGAGGGACTACTTGTCCAACGTAACCCAGGAGCACCGGAAACCCAGTGAACGCCATGAATGTAAACAGTGCATAGCCGAAGAATATTACGACGAAGCTCTTTGTGAAAAGGAATATAAAAAATCCCAACACAGAAAAGAGGGAGCTTAGGGCTATGGTAAATTTACCGCCTTTAAGTGAAGTAAGGTATCCAAAAATTGGCTGTCCAAATACTGAAGTCAACAGGCTGACGGAGAGCAGTATGCTCATCAGGCTTTTTGAATTTAAGACACTGGTGAGGTAAGTGGGAGCAAATGTTGTCACACCCATCATGAACATTGATCTTATGAAAACTATGATAGTGAGAAGGAGCAGAAAACTCCTGTAGGCGTCAATTTGTGCTTTTTTCGCTGGGATAACTCTTCCGGAAACCGTCTTCGATTTTTCACGGTGGAAGAATTTCAATCCAAAATAAATGGCAAGGGCAGCAGCGAACATATAGATGGAAATGACGCCCAGGCCTGTTTCTATGCCAATTATGGCAAACATGGATACCATTACAAAAGGCATTACAGCTCTGCCTGAACTCGCTATGGCTCCGTTAAGACCGAGAGCCGACGGGGCTCTCTCACGGCCGAAGGATTGAGATAGAACGGTGGCTCCAAGGGGATGGTAAAATGCCTGACCGATGCCAAGCATGACAATTCCAAGAAGGAGGAATTCATACAGGTACTGCCGGAACATGAAGGACATGGCAAATGCAATAACTGAACCAGCAAGGATACCTATTCCCAGCGAAATCAAGGAATTGTCTCTGTCTCCAGCATCTGCTAAGGAACCGACGCGCATACTGAGCAATCCGGAAATAACCTCATAAATAATAGCCAGAGAACCCAGGACAGTGACCGGTACGAGTTGCGTGTAATACACTATCAGAACAGGGAACATGAAGGCCGTACCATCGTTCGCAAAGTGTGCAAGAGATGTAAATGTAAGGGCTTTGAGGCCATTATTCATTCCTGGATATTTTAAAGTGAATTTTAATCCTTTCTTATCATTGTTCGGCACAGATTTGATATGTGTTCATTCAGTCGGGCAAAAATACATTAGATGCTAAAATATAGGACTTCGACCCTGCCCGAGTGGGGTAATCTGGATATCCTAGGGGCCTGCGGAGCCTCAGATTCGGGTTCAAATCCCGGCTCGGGCGTATTCATTCCTCGAAATAACGGAACTCGACATAACTCCGTATTTTTTCTCCCCCTCCGCTGAACAGTCTGGACTATAATTCGATGACCTCTGAACTGGAAAGATAAAAGTTGTAGTGCTTTATGGACCCGGATTTGCGACCAGCAAGCCCTTAGTACCTGATATTTATTTCGGAACTATATTCGAGAGAATGAAAGCGGCACTTTACGCGCATACGTAGACCTCGTCAACATAGTTCCAGAGGCCTGAATTTCAGGTACTTCTCAAAATGAACGTCAATATATTGATAACGGTCGTTGCAATAAAGAGGGAGTATGCAATCATGGCGAAAATAAAAGAGACCATGAAAGTATACGATTTTTTACCTATAAGGAAAGCAAGAATAGTGATGGCAGATATAAAAAATATCAACATTGAGTAAATCTCCAGCTGCATGATCCTAGTCTCGATCCTGAACCACGCCATGGCAGGTGAGAAGAGGGCAGCCGATGCAACAAGCACAACAAGAAATTCTGTTACAAGTATCCAGGTGCTGTTTCTGCCGGTCTTTGTTGCGATGGCTGTGATCACGGATTCAAATACCGCTACCCCAATGATAACATCTACAAGTACGTCAATGCCTGTCCCAAAATTTGGCAGGAAGAAGTGTAAGTACCTGAAGGGCGTTATCAGCAGAAAAGCTCCGCTCCATACGGTTACGGAAATCGCGGTTCTGTACAGGTAAAATGCTGGTCCGTTCACAAAGGGTTGGGATGGCAGCTTCTTTTCAACGGGATACATTGCTCTCCTATCAAACGGAGTTATCCGCTGAATTACAGGATCAAATGACGAATACCCGTCACCCATGTATGCTCCTGACCTGCTTGTCGAGAGCGATGGTGAGCAGGATACAATCTTCAGATCAAAGATATTGTCAATGCAGTTATCCTGGCCGTCATCGGCATATGAAAAAAGCCCGGCGCATAAGCCAATCCAGCTTTGCATTGGTCCTTCCATTCGCGGTCTTACGCTTACTCCTGGTTTCCTGATACGATCCACAAGCTCAAAGGAGATTAGTGATAGTGCAGTTGCGATAATGTACTCAGGGAGGAAATAAAGTAAGTTGGTCAGACTCAAAACTATCATTTAATTTCAACAGCCGTTTGCTTTTTGTGTGAACTTATATAATTATTTATATATTAATATTCTTTACCAATCCAAAAATTGCGGCTAAGTTGAAATAGTTTTAATTCACGTCACATAAAAACCATATTATGCGATCATAATACATTATATTTTTATAGAAGTTCAAAATTATTTTTCAGGAATTGATACTTATGATAAATGGATTCTATGCAGATTTTGCATCTTCTTCCGTTGGCTCGAGGAAAAATTACTCCTTACCCGTTACCGGGAAATTCCGTGGTAAGATTGGAGATGAAAGCCTTTTCGTTAACTCACTTGACTCAAGAATGGACTACGACAGCATTTTTGAGGTTGTTAAAGAATCAGTCAGGTATGTCACAGGAAAGGAAAGGTCCGGCATCGGATTGGCATTATCCGATCTGCCATCTACTCTTGGTGCATACTGGCAGGTTGGGGGCAACTATATCGTAATGAATGAAAATCTGGTCAGGGCAATGCTAAAACTTTCCGGATCGGAGCGGGAATTCAATTCGTTCATCTATATGATCTTGGCTCACGAATACATCCACTCACTCGGGTACATTGATGAAATGGAGGCCAGGGAGATAACTGCAAAAGTTGCCCGCGTCGCTTTTGGAGAGAAACATCACGCCGCAAGGATGAGTGCGGGAGACGTGTGGACCATGTATCCGCAGTTAAAGTATGCTGGATCGGGAAATGGTAGTTCCCTGAGGATTGTCAGCAAATTCGATTCTTCAGCTACTTCGTACATAGCATAATTAGCCCCCGCAAATTTCAGCGTTCGGATGAGGGAATGGTAACCGGGTATTACGGAATCGAGAGGCATGCGGACTTTTATCTCATTAGATTTTTCAGAGCAATGAGAAAATTCAGTTCCGCCCCTTACAATGGCGGAATAGGCGAGTCAATTGCGTATGCAAACAGGCATGTAGAAAGGAATTACAGTTACAATCCCGGAGTAGAGATTCCACAGTTCCTTGGCAGGAATAATATTGATGCGAATGGGATAACAGTCACCCTCACGGCGTGTTCCGTTTTGGATTTTGTGTTAATCGAGGATAAAATAGGGGATCACTTTCTTACGGCTGCAATCACAGCAGGATCAGGAAACGCCATTAGCATGGGGAGCAAAGGAAGTGAAGGTAACGGAACAGTAAACGTATGCGTCCTGACAGACCTCCCTCTGAGTGATTCTGGAACCCTGAACCTTTATCAGACAATAGTCGAGGCGAAGGCACAGGCATTCAATGACTTGGGCATCACGGACAGGATCACCGGAAAAATTTCTCCGGGCACTTCAACCGACACGGTATCCATATTCGTGGCAAACCAGGGGAAGGATATGGAATTCGGTGGCAGGCTGACAGATGTTGGGCACAAGACTTCTCTCATTGTTTATGAGAATATCGGGGTAGCGCTTCAAAAATGCCTTTATTGACACAAAAAACAGGCTACTCCGTGCTGAAGATAAATATATATTCATGCTTGAAGACGTAGAATCCACCGCTCAAGGCCCGGTATCTCCAAAGTTGCTCACTGCTTCTCTTGCCCTTTGTCGTGTCAAAGTTTTTGACCACCATGCTCCTTAGCAGAAAACCCCTTTGCATGATCTCGTTCATGCAGTAAAATCCCAGAGGGATATGAACGCCTTTTGAATATTTATCGCCAATCACCAGTACAAGGTATCTGCCTTTCTGCAGCACCTCCTGCATTTTCTCCGACAGTTCTCCAATCTTTCTAATGAAAGTTCCGGTATCCTCAATGTTTGAGAGATCATCGGGTGATTCCGAGAACCTGATTATGTCCTGATAAGGTGGGTGCAATATTACAAGCTGGAAGTTTCCAATGTCATTTTCTTTCATTATTGTATGGTAATCAATTGCAAGGGAATTTCCGGCATAGGATCTTGTGGAAACATGGAACGGGTTTTCAGTACCGTTAATAATCCCGGTCGCCCTGGTGACAGTTTCAGGATTAAGATCCAGGCCTATTGCGTTCCTGCCCAGTTTACGGGATTCTATGAGGGTAGTCCCGCTTCCCATAAATGGATCAAGGACCCAGTCCCCCTTCTTTGTATACCTTTGCATCATCTGCCTCGGTATCATTGGTATGAAATTTCCCCAGTACCATGCACCGTGCCCGGAGCTTCGGTCCCTTCCCTTTTCTATCCAGAGGCTGTCGGTAATTATGTCATCATATTCCTTCCACCTGGAGAGATCAATGTCATTTACCGTGCCCGTTCTTGTATGGTTCAGGCTTCTATACAGCCGCTTTGCATAGTAAGCAGCCCTCTCAGCGGTCCTGGAGGCAGCCACCTGATTGAGTTCCGCAATTACAACCTCCCTTGATATCAGCCTGCTGGGGTTGACTGGATTTGATACCGATGGAGGTGCCTTGTACATCAGATCGAGAAGATCCATTGCGGACTTTCTCAGGCTCAGTATATCAGTCTGGCTGATGATCCCGGGAAGTTGTTCATTCATAATGGAAATAGCTTCTTCCGAAAGCGCCGTCCTTTCATTCGCAGAAATCAGGGGAGGAGATTTTTCTCTGCCGTGGTTTACCATTTTGCAGAATAGAAATAATATAAGACATCATATGGCTTTCTATCGAATATCAAGAACCGCCTTCCAGTAATTCAAGAATGCAAAGGCAGAATTAAATGGAAAGATGTCAGGTCACTTTATTAAGGTGGAATTATATTTCCACATGAATGTATCAAAACAGGAAAGTGGTTGTCGCAGGAGCTACAGGTTCCATAGGAAATAAACTATGCAAGCTGCTGAAGGAATCTGGCTATGAGGTCACCGTCTTTTCAAGGAATCCTGAAAACGCCAGGCTGAAGGTTCCGTATGCATCCAGGTACGTAGAATTCAACTATGAGAAACCGGGGGAGTGGGTGAAGGAGCTTGATGGAAGCCTGGGTGTCATAAACCTATCAGGTGCCCCTGTTTTCAAGAGATGGACTAAAAAATATGTCAGGGAAATTATTGACAGCAGGGTTCAGTCGACCAAGGCACTGGTGGATGGCATCCGCTCTGCAAAAAATAGGCCACGGTTTCTCGTCAATGCATCAGCTTCTGGGTATTATGGCTACGAGATATCAGATGATAACCTGGTAACGGAAGCAACGCCTCCCGGCAATGATTTTTGGGGGAAACTCGTGATGGACTGGGAAGCGGAAGCAAAGAAAGCAGAGGAAATGAAAGTTCGTGTGGTTATGATCAGAACGAGTGTGATCTTATCAAGAGGGGAGGGGGCACTTGGGAAGCTGGAACCTGTATTCAGGAGAAATTTGGGAGGTTACGTGAAGCCTGGCACACAGTGGTTTCCCTGGATACACGTGGTGGATGAGATTTCTCTCATCAAATTTGCCATGGAAAATGATTTCGTTAAGGGCCCTGTAAACGCATCTTCGCCGAATATACCGGACATGAAGCAGTTTGCGTCAGAATTGGGCAGGACAATGAAAAAGCGTGGTAACATGGCCATTCCACCATTTTTGATCAGGATACTCATAGGAAAAGGTTCCTCAGTCATATCAAGAGGAAGAAAAGTATATCCCAAAGCCGCTCTCGATAACGGTTTCAGGTTCAGGTTCCCTGACCTCGGGATGGCACTGGATGACCTTATAAACAGGTAAGATCGGGAATTCAGTTTTCCCGGTTCCCCTCAAAGAAGAATGTTCATTAAATCCAGGGCGATTTACGGCGGGTAGATTTTTATGGCAGGAAAAAAGATCGCAGTTGTTGGGGCAGGGAGCATGGGGTCCGCTATTGCTGAAGTTATGGCATTCAACGGATACGAGGTTCTTCTAAAGGATGTCAGGCAGGAACTCGTCGAAAAGGGCAAGTCACGCATCAGAAAGATACTCACGGACCTTGTCTCCTATGAGGGGTCAAGGGCGACGAAAGAAATTTCTCGCATTGAAGCTATGGGACTGCAACTTACGGCCGGGCAGAAGGAAACAATCATGGAGAAACTTAAACCCCGCTACGGACAGGATTTCGTCGATCAGACGATGAAGCGCATCCATGGCACCGAATCTTTCCAGGATTTTGGCGATGCTGACATTGTCATAGAGGCCGCCTTCGAGAACATGTCAGTGAAGAAGGAGATATTCTCGGACATCTCAGGGCACTCCCGCGAAGATACAATAATAGCGTCCAACACATCCTCACTGAGCATAAGTGCAATGGCTAGCAGCGTTTCCAGGCCAGATCGGGTGGTGATAACCCATTTCTTCAACCCGCCATACACTCTGCCACTGGTGGAGATAGTTCCTGCCTTGCAGACATCCGAAAACACGCTTGAAACTGTCCAGGAATTCATTGCAACTCTTCGAAACCACCGAACCCAGATGGTGCCCATAAGAGTCAAGGAAGTGCCAGGGTTCTTGGTGAACAGGATGCTCGTCCCGATGATGAACGAGGCTGTGTTCATTCTGGATGAAGGAGTTGCGAAGGCCGAAGACATAGACCGCGCCATGAAGGCCGGCGCGGGTCTCCCGATGGGTCCCCTGGAGCTTGCAGACATGGTTGGACTGGATATCACTTACGATGTTGCCAGGGTTCTGTATGAGGAGTATGGAGATCCAAAATACCGGCCTTCAAATCTTCTGAAAAGGATGGTATCGGCCGGCATGCTCGGAAGGAAGTCCGGAGCTGGATTCTATAAATATAAGTAAATTGTTAAGGTAGCAGCAAAATGAATGAAAATAATCTGGTCATCACTTCAATGGAGTGATGTTCTTTCTCTGGCTGTTAATGAGAACCATTGTTGGTTCAACAACATACTTTGCCTTAGAAACTCTTGAGATAGAAACAAGGGCAGTTTTCCTGTCATTGCCCTTGAAGAGTTTGCTCAGTTCAGCCATCAGGGTCTTGCTTACCGCCAGTTCAACGAATATAGGTGTTCCCAGGTGATACCATGTCGCTATTATAGATGTGTTGTTAGTGCCAAGAATGTCCTCGCGGTCCACTTCAAATTCCAGTCTTTGACCTATTTCTATTTTCAATTCTGGTACCTACCAGACAAATAAAAAGATAGTTATTTAACCTTTTTTCATAGGTATGTGATACATTATCATACCATTGAAAAATCTATGGTTGCATACCGAGCGAGCAATTCAGGCTTTCTGGATAAGTTTGACCTCAAGCAACTTCTCCATTTTCCTTGCAATTCTTATGTCGGGCATAAGCTCCCCCCTCTCGATGCTGGACACCACATTTTTTCTCTCCTGAAGTTTCTTTGCAAGCTCCTCCTGTGTCCACGAGAGTTTTTCTCTCGCCTCCTTAATAATTATGGCATAATCGGGGTCTATATCCATGGATTCCAGGTCTTCCTTAGGCTTCCTGTAGACGGGTTTAGATCTCAATGGTGCGCTATAAGCTCTGGGTTTCTCCGGCATTGTCACTGGCTTCGGCTTTTCGCTATGTTCGGTGGGGAGTGAATTGAAGCTCCTCACAGCATCAACCGGTTTTCCAAATCTGGCACAGTCATCACACACATTGAGGATCGCCCCATCAACTCTGATCTTAGTGGTTTTTGCAGTCTTCTTTCCGCACATTTCGCATTCAATGCTGGCCATGTGCCTGTATTTCTAAAAGACTAAATATCTTTTACTGCTTTCAACATCCTGAACAAAATAAAAGCAGGAGGTTTTTGAAGCTGTCTACACTGGATTCCAAGAGGATTTACATAGAGGGAAAAAAGCTGTATACGAGGTCCGAAACAGCCAGAAGTGTATACGGAGAGGTAACGAAGAAGATTTCCGGCAGCTTTTATCGATACTGGAACCCCAAGAGGAGCAAGCTTTCTGCTGCTTTCATAAAGGGATTGAAATTTTTTCCTTTTTCGGAAACTAGCAATGTGCTATATCTGGGGGCGTCCACGGGAACAACGGTGAGCCACCTGTCGGATATATGCACTCTTGGAAAAATCTATGCCGTCGAACTCTCCTATGAGCCTTTCACGAAGTTGCTCTCGCTGGCAGAGAACAGAACGAATATTTATCCGATCCTTGAGGACGCAAACCTTGTAGAGCGCTACTCATTCTTCGTGGAGAATGTCGACATTATATACCAGGATATATCCCAGAGAAACCAGATCCAGATATTCAACAATAATGCAGACGTTTTCCGCGAAGCTAGAAAAGCATTGCTTGTCATAAAGATCAGGGCAATATCGTCCAGGCAGAACGAGGAGGAAATCCTGAATAAGGCAATCTCGGAGATAGATGACTTCAGGGTGATACAGAAGGTGAACCTCGTCCCATACGACAAGGCAAACTACATGCTCTATCTGGAACGGAAATAGCGTTTTGGGAAAATAGGATACCTTATAATATCGCCGTAATATTTTAGCTCTGAAACATAATAAGAGGTTCCAAAGATGTCAAGTAGCACAAATCCACTCGAACTGGATTTTTTCAAGAAACAATCAATGGAGAGAAAGAAATGCACATCATGCTCGTCCTTTTTCTGGACAACTGACCTCAGGAGGAAGACATGCGGCGATCCCCCATGCGATCAGTACGGATTCATCGGGAAACCGCCAACTTCCAGGAAGTACAGCCTTGATGAGATGAGGAAGGAATTCCTCGGCTTCTTCAGTGGAACACACACCATTGTCCAACCATACCCGGTGGTACCAAGATGGCGGGACGATGTGCTTCTGGTTAACGCCTCCATCTATGATTTCCAGCCACAGGTTACGTCTGGTGTGGTATCTCCCCCGGGAAATCCAATCGCCATGTCCCAGCCGTGCATAAGGATGAACGACATTGATCAGGTTGGCGTTACAGGAAGGCATCTTACAAGCTTCGAGATGCTCTGCCACGATTCATTCAACAGGGAGGGCATGGAAATTTACTGGAAGGACGACACCGTAAAATACTGCAACTCTTTTCTCACCGGACCTCTGGGCATCAACCAGGATCTTATAACATATAAGGAGAAACCGTGGTCTGGCGGAGGAAACGCTGGGAACGCGCTTGAAGTATTCGTTCTCGGTCTCGAGGTTGCTACCCTGGTTTTCATGGATATGTCGGAAGACGAGAATGGAATCTTTGAGGTTGAAGGCAAGAAATACTCGCCCATGCCCCAGAGAATCGTGGATACGGGATATGGTCTTGAAAGGCTTGTATGGCTCTCAAGAGGCACTCCGACCGTATACGATTCAATCTTTCCCAATATACTTTCGGACATAATCCAGAGTTCAGGCATAAAGCGGCCGGACGATGGCATGATAGCCAGGATAGTCACCGCGCTTGCTTCGGATGAATCGGCCGTTCCAAGGGATGTGATATTAAAGGCGGTTAAGGGGCACTCTCTGGGAAACGGTGGCAACACAGAGGAAACCATGAAGGAGATGGAGAAACTCATGGCAGCCTTCATCCTTTCAGACCATAGCAGGACCCTGCTATTCATGTTCAGCGATTACGTCATACCTTCCAACGTCAAGGTCGGGTACCTGGCCCGTCTTCTTATCAGAAGATCCCTGAGGTTCATTGGAGAACTCGGCATTCACCTCTCTCTTTCCGACTTGATCAGGTTGCAGATGGAGAACATAGGGAAACTTAAACTCAATTATCCTTCTGTTTTCATCGACGAAGTAATAGCCGAAGAGATGGATAAGTACGCAGCTGCGCTAAGAAGAGGGGAGTCGGTGCTGAGAAGGATCATAGAACGGGAGGGCAAGATCGACGAGAAAAGTCTTCTCGAAATGTACGATTCATATGGCATATACCCGGAATTTGCAGCCCATATATACAGGGAGATCACCGGCAGGGACTTCCCAATACCTCATAATTTCCAGGCCCTCGTTGTATCCAGGCACGATGCAAAGAAGAGGAAAGATCAGGTCATGGAGAAATTCCCTGACGTTTTCACAAGACCACTTTACTATGACGACGTTAGCATGCGCGAATTCACCGCTTCGGTTATCCATTCCGGGAAGAATTATGTTATCCTTGACCAGACGGCGTTCTATCCGGAAGGGGGAGGACAACCCTATGATCTGGGTTTAATTGTCCACGGCGGCAGGGAAATCAGAGTCACCAGGGTGGAAAGACGCGGTAGGGCAATTGTTCATTATATAGAGGGAAACATCCCGGAAAAATCAAGGGTGAAAGGTGTAATAGACTACGAACGGAGATGGCAGCTTATGGTTCACCACTCCGCAACGCACCTTCTTCTCGGTGTGATGAGAAAGATCGTAGGGGATCACGTCTGGCAGAATGGAGTCCAGAAGGAAGTCAATGAGTCAAGGATAGATATCACGAACTACAAGAAAATCGACAAAGATCTTGTCCTTAAGATCGAAATGGAGTGCCACAGGATAATCACGGAGAGCAGGAAGATCACTGTAAAGAACATAGAGTGGAACCATGCAATAGGGAAATATGGATTCAGATTGTTTCAGGGAGGAGTTCCACTGTCAGACAAGCTCAGGGTGGTGGAAATCGACGGAGTTGATGCAGAAGGTTGCGGTGGAACACATCTATCCCTAACTTCCCAGATCGGGACCCTGAAGATAAAAAGTATTGAGAATATACAGGAGGGGATCCAGCGCGTAACCTTTGTCGCAGGACCTGCAGCCGTTAACCTCTTCAGTGCAGTTTACAACGAATCCAATGAAATAAGTTCAGTTATAGGCAAACATGAAGGTAGCCTGCTGGGCAATGTCAGGCAACTTGTTGAGGAAAACATCGAGATGAGAAAACAACATGAAAAGAACCTAAAACAGGCTGTCAAGGAACTCCTGGATTCAGGAACCGATGTCGCTGTCCCGGGATTCAGGATAAGGTTTATCAGGGGTTCCCTTGAGGAAGAAGCTGAGAAAGACCTGTCAAAGGCAGCCTATGGAATGGATGCAGACGCGGTGATTGTTGTGCTGCTGGGTCGTGGAACAAATAATAATATCTTGCTGTTTTCGCGCGGAAAGATCAGCGCTGCAAAGCTTGGGGAAATGTTGGGATTGTCGAAAAATGGGCAAACCGGCAGTGAGAGATTTCTCCGAGCAGAGTCAGTCAAGGATATTGATGAAAACTTAATAAGAGAGGTTTTCCATAGTAGGCTTTAACGGGTTACCACCATGGATGAAGAATATGAGAGGATAAAGGAGATCATATCTTCTCTATACGAGTTTTCCGAGACAAAGAACAGGGGAACTTCTTTCTATTTCAGGATACCTGAACTATCATCCTACCCGGAGGAAAAATTCTCCCTGCTGGTGGACCAACTCTCGGACCTTGGTTATGTTGTATTCACCTCCGGTCTTCTGGGCGAGGAACTTTTTGTCTTAAAGAGGACCTCCAGGCACCAGGGCCGCAGGGTGATAAAGATAACAATGCTTGCCCTTACAGTGGCAAGCCTGTGGTATGCAGGGTATTCATACCAGGCACAGTATACTGGATCTCTCGACTATGCAAAGAATCTAGCCACAGCGTTGGTGCTGTTTGTTGTTCCCATCCTGGCAGTACTTGGGTTCCGAGAACTGGCCAGGTTTGTTGCGTTCAGGAGAAACCGGATGAGATATGAATTGCCGATGTTCATTCCCGATCCGCTTGGAATAGGAACCATGGGTGTAATCAATCTCCCATCACATCCATTCAAGACAAGAAGGGCACTGCTTGAAGCTGGTTCCTTTCCAGTAGTTGCTGGTTTCATAGGGTCGATTGCGCTAATCCTTGTTGGCAATTTTGTGATCCCATCCTCCACTGCCTTCACCCCCACGGTCAATTCCCCCATAAACACTGTGAGCCTTCCTCTGATATATCCGCTTTTGCTGAACGTTATCTATCCGGTCTCTGCAGTTCCAAACATAATAGCATATAGCGGATGGGTCGCGCTGATAATAAACTCGTTCAACGCAGTCCCGACAGGTTTCCTTGACGGGGGACTGGTTTCCGTGGGACTCTTTGGTAAATATTCGCGCTACATATCATACGTTTCAATAATTGCACTGGTCGTTCTTGGCATAACATATCCACCCTGGATAATTCTTGCAGTCTTTGTCCTCGTTCTTGGCATAAGGGGCCCGGAACCTCTCAACAATGTCTATCGCCCACTTCCACTATCGAGAGCCGTGGCTGTGCTGGCTATCCTTGTGCTCTTCGTAGGTATAGTTCCCTTCCCATTCCATCTCAGCGAGAACCAGATATCAACAAGCATACAGAATCCTAATTACCTCATTGTGAACGGAACTGCGGTGAATGCGACCTTTGGACTATCGGTGTCCGATACCGGAATATCCTCGATCGTGCCTGCCTTCATAGTTACTCCGTCAATTGGGTACACATTCTACGCTTCATCAGATTCTCCCATATCTCCGGGGAGTACGGGGCAGTACAATGTCACACTCGATACCTGGAATCTGAACACCACAGGGTACCATAATTACACACTCAGGACATACTATGGCGGTAGCAGTTCAGACTCAAAACTTTCCGTCCTGGTCATACAGTATTCCCAACTCATAACAATGGGCCCGAACAACACAAATCCCTTACGTTTGACAGCCAGGAATAACGAAACCGTAAATATCTCCATCGTCAACACAGGAGATTCCCCCCTGATCATAAGCACGTTGATATTCACCAATGCAAACAATTCTTACAACTACAGCTTCCAAAATCTCTCTCGATCCGCCACCGGTTCTGGCATGATCATTTCGCCGGGAGCAATCATAGCATCCGGGACCGTTTTTTCATTTTCCATCACTCCCATAAGGGCATACGGCGAGATGACCATAATAGCAATGGACCAGAAATACGACGCAGCGGTTGAATACGTCTATTTCTCTTGACTCCCCTTTTACCGGAATTGGTCAAGTACTTATGGCTAAATTGAATTATGCCTAAGTGAAGATAGGGTTTTTCATAAATCCACGGGCGGGTTACGGAGCTTCATTGAATAAGAAGGGATCGGACTGGGTTGGCAGCATTGACCCCGCTTCCAGCACATCATGTAGTGCCGGGAAAAAATTTCTGCAGGGAATTCGAGACTTGGGCATACACTTTCTCGTCCCCTGGGGCATCATGGGATCGGATGCAATGGAAGAGGCTGGAATATCGGATTATGAAATTGTCTATTTTCCAAAGAAGCCTACAGAA
Source organism: bacterium (assembly GCA_027368075.1). GTDB lineage: Archaea > Thermoplasmatota > Thermoplasmata > Thermoplasmatales > Thermoplasmataceae > B-DKE. The sequence goes on along the minus strand of DAICSO010000002.1, from coordinate 17,490 downwards.
GCAAGCGATACTATCTCCTTTGTTAAGTCTATCATGGAAATGAACCCGCAATTGTTGATTTTCTGCGGCGGAGATGGAACGGCGAGGGATATTCTAGCTGCAGGCTTCATTATCATCCCCGTAATTGGAGTTCCGGCCGGGATAAAGATGGAGAGCTCTGTTTTTGCCATAAGCGTCCAGCATGCCGTTAATGTCACCAGGGAAGTTGTCGGAAAGGGAATAGCCGAGACGGAAAAGGCAGAGATTGTGGACATTCCGGAAGAAGAACTCGACACGATTCATCCGCATCCAAGGTTCTATGGAGAACTGGTCACGCCGGCAAACCAGGGGATGGTGTCCTCTCCGAAGCTGGATTTTTACCAGGGTGACACCGAAGGTATAGCTGACTATTTCATTGAAACCATGGATAAGGACACGTATTATATCATCGGGCCGGGATCCACATGCAAGTCCATAATTGCAAGATTAGACCAGGAAACAAACCTACTTGGCTTTGATTTAGTGAGGGCTGGAATTTTAATGGAATCAGACATCAGTGAGCAGAGGATATTTGAGGTTGCGACCACGGGCAAATGCAAACTGGTAATCTCTCCCATTGGGGGGCAGAACTTTCTTCTTGGGCGTGGCAATAAGCAGATTTCAGCCCGCGTCGTGCAGGCTCTCGGCTTCGATAATCTTATCGTGCTATCTGCTCAGGACAAACTGACCTATACAAAAAAGTTATATATCGATCTCAATACTAAGCAGACAGTTGTCATACCAAAATATATAAGGGTCGTCATAGGATACGGCATGTTCAAGATCGTGAAACTAGAAGGCTGAAAAGAAGATGAGAATTGGTTTCTTCACAGAAACATACTATCCAACTCCAGATGGGGTATCACATTACCTTCATGACGTGAAGAAGGAGTTGGAGAATCGTGGTCACGAAGTATTCGTGTTTTCACTGAGCGGTGACAAGAGCGAAGCCAACGTACTTCTCAGCCCTTCCGTACCTATGTTTATTTATTCACAATACAGGTGGCCGCTGAATCCCATACCATTTTTCCTGTACCAGAAGGTTAAATCCATTCCGCTTGACATAATACACATACATGATCCGTTTTACATGGGGTCTGTTGGATTCAGGGTTGCAAAGCACAAGAAAATCCCAGTCATGGCCACTTTCCACACGGACTTCATAAGGATGAAAGACTCCATCAGGGTCCCATTCAGGGAGCAGTTGTTTGAGCTGTCATGGAGGTATAATATCTACCTTTACAATCGCTGCGACCTCGTCACTGCACCAAGCCCGTCTGCGGTTGAATTTCTCAGGAAGAACAAGATCTCAAACGTTGTCGAGTTACCCCTGTTCGTACACACTGATAAGTTCAAGCCAGGCGTGAGCAGGGAGAACAAGTTCATTGTGCAGTACATAGGGAGGATAACCAAGGATAAGGGAATATACAACATCCTGGACGTAGCCGACAACTTCCCACGAAACGACGGTGTAAAATTTGTCATCTCCGGAACCGGTCCCGAAGAGGAACAGGTTAAGCGAATGATTAAGAAAATGGATCTACAGAGCATAGTTGACATGACCGGATATCTGGATGAGGCCGGCAAGATGAACGCTCTAGCCAATGCATCTATCTTCCTGCATCCATCGGATACGGACACCTTCGGCATAGCGGTACTGGAAGCTATGTCGTGCGGTAAACCCGCTGTTGTATCAAACAGATTTCCTCTTCTCAATCAAGACTCTTCAATGAATGGCATGATAGGGGTGGATTTTTCCAACCCGTCTGAAGTGGCAAGAAAAATACTGGATCTCAAACAAAACAGCTCTGAACACCGGGATCTCTGCGGAAAGGCAAGAAAATACGTATCCGGGAACTACAATGCCTCGGATCATGCCCTGATGCTGGAGCAGCATTATTCGGAGCTTATAAGCAAGCACAAAGATCGTTCTGCCTAGATGTACTGATATCTCGGACGCATCAATAATTATTATAACGGCTTTTGGTATCATCATCGACATTGGCCGAGGATTCTAAGAAGCACAGATCAATAGAGGACCTTACAAGGTTTGTCAGGGGTGCACCAGGATGGAAATTCTACATAGTTCCACTCATGGTCATAATGGGAATTGATTACCTTCTCATTCATTCGCTGAAGGACGTCCTCATAGGTATATTTCTTTCATTCGTATTTGTGCTTTTATTTGACTGGGTGTTCATAAGGATTGGAAAATTTGTATTTCCCATGCGGAGGATCGCGTACCTCGATTTTGTCAGCTTCGGAATGTGGACGATAATATTCTGGATAGTCCATATCCTGAACCTGATCACCGGTACAGAGGAACAGGTATTCTTTTCCATTGCATTTGTGTCTTTCTTCAGGCTGCTTATCTTCTATGTTTATTATTCAGAAAAGATCAGTCATCTGCTCCCTCCATCACTGAACTACACCTATGCGGGAATATTGTCCTTCGCTTATTTGTATGGTGGATATCCGCTTATAATCCCATTTATCCTTGCATCCATAGCTAGTGCAATAATCGCGGTGGTTTTCACAAGGATAGTCCTTTCGGGTTTCTCGCAGGATTATGGAGTGAGCGCGACAAAACTGCTGCAGTTTTTCCTGAATTTCAAGACCATTGGGGACAGGGACGAGGTCGGAAAGGAGTTTTTTGAAAGAATTTACAGGAAAGAGGTAACAGTACCGGTGAAAGTCATAGATATAAGAAGAGAGGACAAGCCTCTTGTTACGCTGGTCTTCCCGTATGTGCACCCAGGACCATTCGGGAGGCTGGGCTGCAGTGATCTCCCCATTAGGCTTCAGGACAGGCTGCCGGACCTTGGCAGAGAGATGATGGTATTCCACACCACAACCACGCACAGCAACAACTGCCAGGGGGATGAGGACATCGACCGGCTGGCTTCTGGAATAAAGGCTGCGCTCGAGAGGGCACAGTACGTGGAAACAATGTCAAGATTCCGGAAGCTGAATGCAGGGAAGTATTCCATTGCACTGTTGCGATTCGGCAACTTTGGTTTTGGAAGCATAATCCCGGAAAGGGAGCCTTTCGACGACGTCGAGCTCGGCGAGGGAATGCGGATTATGGAATTCATAAGAACGCATGGTGCATCCGATTTTGCACTGATAGACGCACAGAACAACTTTACTAAGGGCGCAAAGGAACTGCGGGAATGCGCCGACCTGATAAAGCCATTCACCAGGGAGTTCACGAGAAGCATACCCAACTCACCCGCAATGATCGGCTTCTCCAGTCTCAAGACCTCGTTCCCTGGACTGGCAGGAATGGGTATACAGACGCTTGCGTTCCGGACAGGAGACAGGATAGATGCAATTGTTCTCACAGATTCAAACAACATAACAACAGAGACCATAGACTTGGTGAGGGAGAAATCAAGGCACATAGTATCGAACGTGGAAATATACACCACGGACAACCACATAGTGAACGCCAGCACCCTGGATGTTTTTCCTCTGGGCTCTAAGGGAGACGTGGATATAATATCAGAACTGATAGTTGGAACTATCAAGGATGCGGTCAGGGATGTCATCTATTCCAAGGTGGGAATGGGATCCGCAGACGTCAGGATCAAGATGGGGGAGGAGAACAGCTATCACAAGCTAACAGAGAACGTGCTTTCCACAGTACGTAAGGCAAAATATGCCATTGCCGGTACCCTGCCGATGGCACTGATAATTTCGTACCTGATCTTCCTTGTACCATTTTCCAGCATAGTCTAGGAATGGATTCTTCCCAGATAACCACCTGCGAACATCAGGTCAAGGAGGACAATTGCCGTTGATGTCTGCACGACGGGCAGGGCTCTTATGCCTATGCAAGGATCATGCCGTCCCTGGATGCGGATGGTGGAATTTGTCATGCTCCTTAAATCCACGGTATTTTCCTCTTTCCTTATTGAGGAGGTAGGTTTCACCGCGACCCTGAAGGTTATAGGCATCCCGTTCGAGATTCCACCAAGGACGCCGCCATTGTTATTTGCGCTGAACCGGATATCGCCATCTTCCACATACATCTCATCCTTTACATTGCTTCCGGAAGATGAGGAGAAACCGAATCCCTTTCCAAATTCTACGCCTTTTATGCCCGGGATGGAAAACATCATCTTCGCTATCTCGCTCTCCACTGAATTGAAGAACGGCTCACCTACTCCAGGCCTTATCCCGGTCACGAGGGTTTGTATCGATGATCCAAGGCTATCGCCTTCACCCATGGCACGGATTATGGCTGCATGAGCCTTTGTATCCAAGGCAGCGTCGGGTATCCTGGTCTTGAAGGTGTAGGGGTAATCCTGATCACAATCCGGTGCATTCTCCATGAATACATCCCCTATCCTGTCGATGTAGGAGATTATGCCGACACCATGGCTGAACAACACCTGCATGCATATGGCTCCAGCTGCAACCAGTGGAGCTGTCAGTCTGCCTGAGGAAAATCCACCACCTGCATATGGCCGGTGCTTGCCGAATTTTTCATACATGGTTATGTCTGCATGCCCAGGTCTTGGCTTGTATTCAAGCTCGGAATAATGCTCGCTCATGACGTCCGAGTTCTCGATGTAAAAGGCAGCCGGCCCCCCGTTAGTATATCCATCTGTTACGCCGGAGATTATCTTCACCATGTCAGGCTCACTGCGTCTGGTGGTTATCTCACTCTGGCCTGGTCTTCGCCTATCCATCCACTTAGCTATCTCTCCAGTATTTATCTCAAAACCAGAAGGCAGACCATCCAGCACACCACCGATTGCCGGACCGTGCGACTCTCCGAAGATTGTGAACCTGATGTTGTTTCCTGTTGTGAAGGACACCTTTCCATATTTCAATCTCGCTATAATTAAATTCGCAATTCCTGCCATGAAATCAGATATACCTCGAAGTGATAGTATGTGCGATCAGCATGGATAATGAAACCTGGGTTTGGCTTGACGGAGAAATAGTAAAATACAGCGAGGCAACCGTTCCGATTCTCACGCATTCTCTCCAGTATGGGAGCGGTATTTTCGAGGGTATCCGGAGCTACAACACAGGAACTTCAGCATCAATATTCAGGCTTGGAGATCACGTTGATCGTTTTTTCAGATCAATGAAAATTTATTCCATGAAAACCAGTTTCACGAAGGAGGAAATTGTAACGGGCATAAAGGATGTCATATCGGTAAACAAACTGACAGACGCATACATCCGCCCATTTGCATTTTACAACGATGACAGGATAGGTCTCGGAACAAAGGACAAGAAAATAAGCATATACATTGCAGCTGTGCCATACAAGAGCTATTTTTCACAGTCAAAGGCTAAGGGGCTGCGCTGCAAAGTATCTTCGTGGCACAGACCGGGATCGGCTTTCCTTCCAATTGAAGCCAAGGCCAGCGGAAATTACCTTAATTCAGTTCTCGCGAACAGGGAGGCCGTCTCGGCTGGTTATGATGAAGCCATTCTTACAAGCCCATCGGGATATGTTACCGAGGGTCCAGGTGAAAACATATTCATGGTAACAGGAAAGGATCTTATCACGCCGGGGAGGGATTCAGACATATTGATCGGCATCACGAGGGATACAATAATGAACATATCTTCCGACATCGGGCTGCACGTGACGGAACGATTTGTGCACCGGGAGGAGCTTTACACAGCTGACGAACTTTTCTTCGGGGGAACTGCCGCAGAAGTCACACCTATCCTTGAGGTGGACGGAATGGTCATCTCCGGTGGGGTGCCGGGGGAGGTCACGGAAAACCTTGCAAAGTTATACAATGATACGGTGACCGGCAAGATCGAGAAGTACAGGAAGTGGCTTTCCCCAGTCCCGTAAGATCGCATTCCCTTGTCTCTCCCAATGGACGAGGCAGGCGAATCCAAAAGGAAGCAGACCAGGCAGTGAGGTACGATCAATCAGGTAATTTCGATTAAATTTTGTCTGACTAATAAACCCTTATGTAGGTAGATTGTGCAATTAAGGTGTAGTATAACGTATCGGTTGTTTGTCTGACAAAAAGTCTTAAATATAGTTTATGGAATATAACGTTATGGAAACGGTAGCAGACGGAAACGTGATAAGATCATTGAACAGGAGTGAGCTTCGAAGGAAAGCTCTGTTTTATCTATTGAGCATATACCCTTACCGGTCATATCTCTCCGAGATATCAAGAGCGATAAAATCAGACCCTTCAAATGTGAAGGGCTGTCTTGAGGGACTGGGAGTAAGGTATACAGTAGAGGAAAGCCTGGTTGGCCTGGCGCTTGTGAAGGCGGAACAGACTAAAAACGGATTCAAATATTTCAAGATCAATCCGGACGTTGTAGATGAAGTACGGGCAATGAAGGCAATGTTCACCCAGAAAAAGATTTTTGCCGTGGAAATAGGTTAATTTTCAGCATACCGTTTCCCAAACAAATCCATATTTTTTCAAGTTGTCCAGTATTTTGAGAAGCGTGTTTTTCAAGCCCATAGGCGCTAAATAATCATAGTATGTACCTGGATCATCAGGTTATGCAATATTGATTGAGTATTGAAAAGGCTTAATTATTGAATTTCGATACGTACTTGTGGAAGATACGGTCGAAAATGTTGATGATTATGTAAACAGGTTACAGATCACTACAACCAAGGATGTTAAGGTGCCTTCAATTCTTTTTGACCAGGTCATCGGGCAGGAGAGTGCAGGGGACGTAGTAAAGAAGGCTGCTCTCCAGAAGCGACACGTACTGCTTATAGGAGACCCGGGAACTGGAAAATCAATGCTTGCGCAGTCTATGGTTGATTTCCTGCCAAAGGAAGATCTGGAGGATATTCTTGTATTCCCGAATCCCGAGGACTCAAACAGGCCAAAGGTCAAGACGCTTCCTGCCGGCAAGGGAAAGGAAGTGGTGAAGCAATACCAGATCAAGGCTGAAAGAGTAAAGAGGGACAGGGCAAGGACAATAATGCTGATAATTTTCTCCATTGTTTTCATCGGCATAATATTTGCATTCCTATATGGTGAAGTCATAATCCTGTTTTATGCAATAATCGCTGCAGCCATACTCTATGTCGCGCTTGCAATGAACCCAAGCTTCAGGCAGGAGAAGGCCATGATTCCCAAGCTGCTTGTTACCCATACTCCAAACGAGAAGCCGCCATTCATAGATTCAACCGGTGCACATTCAGGAGCCTTGCTCGGAGATGTCAGGCATGACCCGTTTCAGTCTGGTGGTCTCGAGACCCCTGCGCACGACAGGGTAGAGGCTGGCAACATTCATAAAGCGCATAAGGGAGTCCTGTTCGTAGATGAGATGAACCTCCTTCGCCCCGAAAGCCAGCAGGCACTTCTGACTGCAATGCAGGAGAAGAAGTTCTCCATATCTGGCCAGAGCGAACGCAGCGCCGGAGCGATGGTGCAGACAGAACCTGTTCCATGCGATTTTGTTCTGGTGGCAGCCGGCAACCTGGATGCAGTTCAGGGAATACACCCTGCACTAAGGTCCCGTATCCGTGGATACGGCTATGAGGTGTATGTCAACAACACCTTCGACGACAATGACTCAAACAGGGACAAGATTGTACAGTTCATTGCACAGGAGATCCAGAAAGACAAGAAGATACCGCACATGGACAAGAGCGCTGTGGTCGAGATAATAAAGGAGGCCCAGAAACGGTCAGGAAGAAAGGGAAAACTCACGCTGAGGTTGCGTGAACTAGGCGGCCTGATCAGGGTTGCCGGAGACATAGCAATCAGCGAGAAGGCGGAAATCGTCACCTCCAAGCACGTGATCGCAGCAAAGAACCTAAGCAAGCCCCTTGAGCAACAGGTGGCCGACAAGATGATTGAAGTCAGGAAAAACTACAAGACGTTCCTCACTGAGGGGGAGGCTGTCGGCATGGTCAACGGTCTGGCGGTTATGGGTGCAAACAGCGGAATGGCAGATTATACTGGCGTCGTAATGCCAATAGTAGCAGAAGTTACCCCTGCGCAGAAGAAGGGCAACGGAAGCGTTGTAGCAACCGGAAAATTGGGAGAGATTGCCAAGGAAGCTGTGGAAAACGTTTCAGCTGTGTTCAAGAAGATCAGTGGAAAGGACATCTCCGACATGGACATACACATACAGTTCGTGGGATCATATGATGGAGTTGAGGGTGATTCCGCCAGCGTATCAATTGCCACTGCTGTTATTTCTGCCATTGAGAATATACCCATTGACCAGACTCTTGCTATGACAGGATCTCTCAGTGTGAGGGGTGCAGTACTTCCGGTTGGAGGCGTAACCGCAAAGGTAGAAGCAGCCATCGAGTCGGGTCTCAAAAAAGTCATAGTTCCAGTATCTAATTTCGGTGACATAATCCTTGATGAAACTCATAAGGACAGGATACAGATCATCCCAGTGAACAATATACAGGAAGTGCTTGAAAATGCATTTGTCTCCGGACCTGATAGACAGAAGTTCCTGGATCGTATATCTCAATTCCTGAAGCCGAAAAATCTGGGACCCGGGCCAGGTCGTGTTGGAGCAAATGTCGGATAATTTTTTTTATATTTTATTATTGAAACCGGATAGGGTGAAGGATGTAATCGATTTTTCCAGGCAGAGCAATCACTTTTTCCTGGTCATTGACATGGACAGTATTGTTTCTGAAATGCAGGTACAGGTAGCACTTGATCGGGCGAGAAGGAGAATAGCGAACAGCTCCAGGGTCAGGGAACTTGGGCCGCTGGTGCTTATGTACATCTCAGGGGAACCCCAGGTTGGCAATGCAATCAGGGCAGCAGGCATATCCGGCCAGACGAAAAAGGCGATGATTGTATGCGACGACGTGGAAGAAATGAAAAAGTTCATGGATGAGTTTGGAGATGCAATCGATTTGATCAAGCAGCCGCCCATACCTCATGACAGCCCTTCAAGAGACCGGGAAGTTTTTTTCGCAATGTCAAACGTTGATTTTCAATCCTAGGGCGCCATAGTGGATCGATATGATGGATATCAGCACAAATGAGACGACATAAACCATCCGGGAAACTTCTCCGGAAAAGCCCAGCACGTCTCCGTTGATTCCGGAGAGCATTTTTTCGAACCTTGAGGCAATGATGAATGATATAATGAGGGCGATAAATATCGGAATAATGTATGAAATACCCAGAAAGATGGAAACCAGGAATGGTATGGCTAAATTTACGATCAGAAGGGTGAAGCCGCCACGAGAAACCGAATCTAAGAAACTTGATCCCATTCCGGAACCGAGTGCTTTCCTTCCCCTGGCTGATACAATGAGGGATAGCTTTGAAACAGTCTCTGCAAGCGCTAGTACTGAAATAGCGTCTGCATATCCAATGGAAAGGGCGAAAGCTGCCGTTGTTCCGTAGACAACCATGAACATGCCTATTGCACCTGCACCCGTTGCGGTATCCTTCATCACCCTGACCATCCGGGCTGAATCCCCTCTCGCCATGAGGGCATCGCCAACGTCAAGTACAGAGTCCAGATGGTGAAAACCGGGAATTGCAGTGATCAGTACAACGTAGATGATGACTGCAGATACAGAACCAAAGTAGAAAGCCATCCAGAAAAAAACCAGGCCAGCAAAAAGACCAATTCCGAGGCCCAACGTTGAAAGAAAATAAAGGCCTCTTGGCGTGGGAAGCGATTTAGACCCGACGGGAAATATTGTAAAAAAGGCTATTACTGATCTCAAATCCTCACGGATTCCTCCACTATCAGACAACAGTATTCCCCTCACAGACAATGATGGCAGGCTTATATTAAGTTACGATCACTTTATTCCGGGAAAAAAGATATTTATTAACTAGCATTCTCATAGGATGGAAAAACGATTTCTTGCATATTTCGGTCACGTGAACATTGACATCTCCCTTAGGGTTGGGTCACTGCCTACAAGCGGATCGGTGAAGGTGGATGGTGTTTCTGAAAACTTCGGAGGTACAGCAGGCAATTTTGCCCTTGTTTCTTCCAAACTCGGTTTCACGTTTGATCTCTACGCTGCAATTTCAAGAAAGACCCACGAATCGTACCTGAGAAAACTCGAGGAAATGGGGGTCAGGACTGATCACATCTTCATTGACAACGATCTTGCTGGCCCTATGTGTTACCTGGTTTCAGACGGATCGGACCAGATCGCGTACGTGGTTCAGGGTCCCATGGAAAGCTGGAAGCCCTCCGTGGGGTTCAAGGCTGATGAGTATGAATATGTCCACCTTTCCACTGGACCGGGAAGGGAATACATAAGAATCGCGGAGAGGGCGCATGGGAGATCGAAAGTAGTCTTTGATCCAAGCCAGGAACTTTCATACAACTATGACAGGAACTCTGTTCTGGAGATGCTGGCCTACACAGATATATTCATTGGAAATTCGCACGAAATGGACGTGCTTCGCGATAAATTCGGAATTGCGTTACAGGATCTAACGCAGATGGGGGTGCAGGTTATCGTTACACACGGTAAAGATGGATCCACGTTTTATAACCGTGGCACAGAGTTCTCTGTCCCCTCATTTAATGCGGGCACACCAAGGGATACGACGGGCGCCGGGGATTCTTTCCGCGCGGGATTATATTTGGGACTATCCCGCCAGTTGCAGATGAAGGATTCGCTTGCGATCGGTTCCGTGGTGGCCGCACACGCAATAACAGGTAGAATTGTGGATTTCACGCCGGATATACCACTGATCCTCAGGGAATCTGATGCACTTGTTCGCTGAAAATCAATTTATAAACATAAACGTGTTCAGGAACTATGCCAGTTTACTCGTTTGAGGGTCAGGTACCAGAGATAGGCAGGTCATATATCTTTCCTAATGCAACGGTCATTGGAAATGTCAGGATTGGAGACGGTGTCTGGCTAGGGCCAGGAGCAGTTCTCCGTGGTGATTACGGTAGGATCGAAGTCGGAAGCTTCTCTGCAATTGAGGATAACTGCGTAGTTCACGCGCGGCCAGGTGAAAAGACGGTCATAGAGGAGCATGCAACAATTGGGCATCTGTCTGTAATACATACCGGGCATGTCAGGAGCTGGGCTGTTGTTGGGATGGGAGCGACTGTCTCCGACTTTGCTACGGTCGGGGTATGGGCTGTTGTCGGTGAAGGCGCCGTTGTGAGAAACAGGTTCGAGATACCAGATGAAAGCATTGCCGTTGGCGTTCCTGCAAAGGTTGTAGGAAAGATAGATGAAGCGTACAAGACGCTTTGGACCAATTACAAGAACAACTACAACACCTTTGTTGATAGATACAGGAAAAATATCATCGAGATGAAAGATTCAAGTAAGTATTTATGAATTTAATCCATTACTTCTATCATGCAGGATTTTTCTATAAAAGACGTTCGGGTAAGGAAAGTACTGGATTCTAGGGGAAACTTCACCATTGAGGCTGAAGTCGTCCTGAGCGGTGCGGTTGGAATTGCTTCGGCTCCCGCTGGGGCCAGCACAGGGGCAACAGAAGTTGTGGCATTCTCGGCCAAGGGGATAGATTCATCCATGGACTTCTTCAACAGGCAGGCGAAGAAGGCGATTATAGGATTCAATGCCAGGAACCAGGTTGAACTTGACAGCCTCCTCTGCGATATAGACGGCACGGATAATTTCTCCCAGCTCGGAGGAAACATGGCCACCGCAATTTCCATGGCATCTGCCAAGGCGTCCGCAAACCTGCTTGGGCTTCCTCTGTATGCCTACGTGGGCGGCACTCTCACAAGATCAATTCCAAGGCCGATGGGGAACGTGATCGGTGGCGGCAAACATTCCAGAAACGGTACAACCATACAGGAATTCATGGTTTCTTCACAGGGAAAAACATTTCTGGATTCAATATACTTTAATTCGCTTATTCACAGGAGAATCGGGGAGATCCTCTCGGAAAATCTTAAGGGCCAGAGTGTTGGGGTAGGGGATGAGAGGGCATGGACCGCCAACATTTCAGACGAAGTTGCCATTGATACAGTGAAGCAGGCAGCCGGCGAGATATCAAAGGTACATGGAGTCAGGGTTCTGCTTGGAGTGGATTTCGCCGCAACCTCATTCTTTGAGAACGGCAAATATGCATATAAAAAAGGTAAATTGACAAGAGATGAGCAGATTGATTATGCCGAATCACTTGTGAGGGACCATAATTTCTACTTCATTGAGGACCCTCTGGAAGAGAACGATTTCGACGGGTTTGCAATATTGACTGGGCGTATAGGATCCAGGGCACTGGTTGTGGGTGATGACCTTTACACTACCAATGAGAAGCGGATAATGAAGGGAATAGAAAAAAAGTCGTCAAATGCGGTATTGATTAAGGTGAACCAGATAGGGACGCTGAGCGCAACATATAGGGCAGTGGAAGCAGCTAATAAAGCAGGGATGAAGAACGTGATATCCCACAGAAGCGGTGAAACCACGGATAATTTCATAGCACATCTCGCTGTTGCATTTGGTTCCGTTTTCATAAAGTCCGGCACAGTTGGTGGAGAACGGCTTGCCAAGCTCAATGAACTCGCTGGCATAGAGGAGAACATGGGAACCGTCAATGCTTAACATTATTGGAATAGGGCTGCGTGGATTGAGGAGCATAACAATAGAGTCCGCTGATGTCATCAGATCAAGCGATGAGGTATATCTTGATACCTACACTTCCATACTTCCGGATGGATCTCAGGATGAGATATCCAGATTCTTCAATCGCGAGATAATTGCTGTTGGCAGGGAGTTCATTGAGGGAGAATCTCCAATAATCGAAAGGAGCAGGAACAAGACTGTATCGCTCCTTGTGGCAGGAGATGGAATGTCTGCGACTACACACAAGGTTCTTGAGAATACTTGTATTTCAATGGGCATCTCCGTGAATGTACTTGAAAACGCATCCATACTGAACGTTATTCCTGGCAGATTGGGGCTTTATACATATAAAATGGGCCCCCCCGTCTCGCTTCCATTTATCACCGATAGGTTTTTTCCAGTCAGTGTTTTCAATAAGATCAGGAGAAACCACAGCAATGGTATGCATACAATTGTATTGCTGGATCTGAAATCAGGACGCAATATTGGAATTTCACAGGCAATAGGATGGCTTATGGAGATGGAAAGCACAGCGGGCGGGGAAAAATTCCTCGATAATGAGCATGTCTGCGTCGTATCGCGTGTAAGCCAGACTGGAGAGAAAATCCTGTGCGGGAACATCAGGTCACTGGAATCTGTTGATTTCCAGTCTCCTGCAGCAATCGTAATTCTAAGCAACCCTGATACATTCGAAATGGAAAATATTGAATCCTTCAGGATTGCAAGTGAAGATGGTCACCAGGCATGGAATAAGACCGGTGCTAAACGGTGAATCTTGATACCACACTTCTCACGAAGTCAACAGGTATCCCAAGTTTTATTGCTGTTTCTTCGGTACTCATGGATTCCAGGTAACTAAGAAGAATGTTTCTTTCAATTGGTGAAGTAGCACTCTGCGATACACGTTCATGTAGAGATTCAAGGATTTCATCCTTCTCATTGAGCAGTTCCGTACGTTTGGCCATGAGATCATCGATGTTCCGGTTTATCCTCGCTAGTTCGTCCAGAAGATCGCGATTGTCCATTTCGGACTTTTCCTCTTCCCTTTCACCGTAATCGAGACCCATGCGCTTGACCTCAAAAAAATTCCTTGAATAGTCTATGGTGATTGTTGAAAATCCGGACGGGCGATAAATCTTCCTGGACGCGCCTTCACTGCTCGGGACAAAGCCGGCAGATCTTATCAGCTTTGCCTTTTCAAGCATCTCGAGCTGTTTGTTTATTGCCTGCTGGGAGACGCCAAGCCATCTGCTCATTTCCAGCGCGTATGAGTCATCTACCGTAAGCATTTTAAGAATTTCCCTCCTCGTGCTGTTGAGGAGGGCACTTATTATATAGTCCAGGTCGTCGCTTTCCATTGGCCGTTTCACTCTATCTTTACGCTCTTTCCAGACATGGATGCTGAAGATTCCTTGTTTACCACGACGTCAAGAATGCCATTCTTGAATTTTGCGGAAGCAGTATCCGTAAGTATCCTGTATGGAAAGTTTATAGACTTGTGATACCTCCTGTCCTCCTCCTTTGCATCTACGGTAATGTTTTTCTCCGATATCTTCAGCTCTATGTTCTCCTTGGAAACCCCTGGCAGTTCCACAGTCATATATATCTTTTCCTTGTCTTCATTGAAATCTGTCATCGGCTCCCTTATGTCACCCTCAAGCTGGTTGCCATAGCCTCTCCTCGTGCTGGGCACGTTTCCAAATTCCTGGAACTGAGGCTTCCCATCCGGGCCAACACGGTAAGTAAACCCATAGACAAACGGACCTTTCTCCTCATAGTCCTGGGTGTTTCCCTTCATCAGGTTCTCAAATATTCTTTGCATCCTTTCGTTCATCCACTTGAAGTCAAACCCGAAGTCGTCAAAGAAATCCCCGAAGAAGCTATCATCCCAGTCATCGTCTCTGTTTCTTTTTCCTACCACTCAAATCACCTAGTTAACAACCTATGGTTGTCAACTAAGGATTAATTCATAATATATAAACCTTTCAACGCTGACAAATTTGCTATATGAGCTCGGGAAAGATTATTAAGTCGCCTTCCATGATTAGCTGTGCTAAAATACCAGAAACCAACATGGGATCAATATTTCATGAGGATGGCTTTCCTGGCCGCGTCCAGGTCATCATGCACGAGGAGGAAAGTCGGTGCGGTCATTGTTAATGACAAGAACGTACTTGCAACGGGGTATAACGGCCCTCCCAGCAATACGGCCAACTGTGACATGGTGGGTTGCATAAGGGACGACCTTGATATACCGTCTGGCGAGAGGCATGAATTATGCCGCGGCTTACACGCTGAACAGAATGCAATTATTCAGGCAGCTGTACACGGAGTCAGCATCGCGAATTCAAAGATTTATGTAACCACGCACCCGTGCGTTGTCTGTTCCAAGATGCTGATGAACGCCAAGATTGAAGAGATAATATACGCAGAAGGCTATCCAGATGAACTATCGGAGTTGATGCTTCTTGAGAGCGATATCAAGAAACGCAGATTCACATTGCCCCAGAATGAGGTCAGTGCCATGATAGGAGATTATTCCCTGCAGTCTGGGGAAGATTAACTTCGGTCAATGTTAACGGAATAATATTTTAATAAGGGCTTTTGAATCACCCTATGTGTCAGTATTTCTCAGCAGTCTGGAAGGTATCATAATCCTCGTCCAGAATTTTATCGGCGCCATAGGTTATCCCGGTATCTTTGCTCTCATGCTCCTCGAAGGCCTGCTTATTCCGGTGCCTTCGGAAGTTGTCCTTGCATTCGGAGGCTATCTCGCACTGACCGGGGCCCTGCCTCCATACATCGGCATACCCGCCTACATTCTTGTCCTGTTAGCCGGTTCAATTGGTAACCTTGTTGGAGCGCTGATCGCATACGTAATCGGTGACAAAGGCGGGATACCGCTTATTCTCAGGTACGGCAAATATTTCCTTCTTGATGCAGGATCAATTGAAAGGACTCACAGGTGGTTCATCCGGTATGGAGACATGTCAGTTTTCTTCACAAGACTGGTTCCCGTCTTCAGATCATTCATTTCCATTCCTGCGGGAATAGCAAAGATGGACCTGAAAGCTTTCTCAATCCTGACCTTTGTTGGAAGTTTCATATGGGATATCATACTTGTCTATCTTGGTTATACATTAGGGCCGAAGTGGGAGAGCATTCTTTCATTCTTTGATCAGTACACCTATATCTCTGTTGCTGCGTTCGTTCTTGTGTTTGCATGGCTTGTTTACAGGGCTTATAATAACCGGAAGAAGAGATCACCCGCAGTGACAGACAGGGAGTGACATTGCCAAAGCACGTATAATTAATTATATATTGAGCAATCATGGCGGGAAAGCCGGGTTTTAGCTTCAGATGCCACTCAAAGTCGGTTCTGAAACGAAGTAACTGGCACGGAAGGTGAAAAAACGGCACGATTCACAAGACATGCAGGATTGACCATAGGGATAATGGCCTTCATGGGGATACTTATTACTTACGTAGAAACCATGATTACTCCCGCAATACCCATACTCGAGACCTTTTTCAATACTAATTATGATGCACTTTCCTGGATAATTACTGCATACATCATTTCCGGCACCATATCTGCAGCCATTTTCGGAAGGCTTGCAGACATATACGGCAAGAAGAAGATCTTCATCATCCTGGCACTGATATACGCAATCGCCGTTTCCTTTGGAGGTTTCGCCACAACGCTTGTTGAATTCATTGCAATCCGCGCTGTTCAGGGCCTCGGGATGGGCATGTTCCCAGTGGCATTCGCACTCCTGAATGATCAGGTCCCGAAGGAGGATCTCCCTCTGGCTCAGGGCATACTGAGTTCGACATTTACGGGGGGAGCAGCCATTGGACTGGTGCTTGGTGCATGGATCACGCAGAACTATACGTGGCAGTGGTCTTACCACTCAGCTATCCCAGTAGCATTCGGTCTTCTAATCGTTTCAGCCATAGTCCTGAAGGATACATCTGTAAGGGTCAAGGAGAAGGTTGATTTTGCAGGAGTCGCCTCTCTCGGGGTGGGTGTTGTGGCACTGATACTTGGCCTTTCCGAGGGTGAATACTGGGGGTGGGAATCCCTTAGGATACTGGGGCTTTTTGCATTATCCGTGGTTGCCCTGGTTTTGTTTGTCTTCGTAGAGATGCACAGTGAGTCTCCTTTCATAAGCATGAAACTGCTGAGGATTAGAAATGTATTTCTCTCGAATTTCACCGGTCTTTTTGCCATGGCCGGAATGTTCTTCCTTTTCTATAGTGTTCCAACGCTTCTTGAAGACCCTGCTCCTGCAGGGTTCGGGCTCTCCATCGTTAATGCCGGCCTTATCATGCTGCCGGCAGCGATTGCATCCATGGCATTTGCCCCTCTTTCGGCAAAGGTTACCAAGACCAGGGGACCAAAGATTACAATATTGATAGGGACAATAGTTCTCTTTCTTTCATACGTGGGGCTATACCTGTATCGTTCATCCCCGCTTGCAATCGCAGAGGATGCAACACTAATGGGAGTCGGGCTTTCATTCATCTTCGTTGGCGTGATAAATATACTTCTGGTCTCAACCCCACGATCAGAGTCAGGAGCATCGACTGGAATGAACGTTGTATTCAGGAACATAGGGTCATCAATAGCTCCGGCGGTGAGTGGAGTTTTCGAAACCGTATATGTAACAAGCGTTGTGTTCCACACCCCTCTTGGTCCAATCACCGAGAATTTCCCCTCATACCAGGCCTTCAGCTATGTGTACCTCACGGGAATGGCTTTCCTGGCTATTTCTGTAGTCTTCACTCTCCTGATGAAAAATGCCGTTTACAGAAAACCCGATACAGAGATCCTCAACGACAAAGGTGTCGAGAAATCCATAGAGTGAATTCCGTATCGGCATGTCATATCAATAGTTCCTGTCTGTGGACAATTTTGCACAAAC
>DAICSO010000029.1:0-17937 GCA_027368075.1 bacterium | reverse complement strand
GCATTCTGACAGAAAATTTCTGAAAAAAGCCGTTGAATCGGCTGAAGTCATATATTCAATCCATAATTCCAAGTCTTCGGATTATGTAGAAAAATTCTACAAGGCACATGGGGAGATAATCAGGAAATACAATACTGCAATAACTGTCCCAAGGATTTATGAACACCATACAATGGAGCGGGCAAAAATAGTTTGTGTTGTATTTACCGTAGTGGTAAATCCTCCTTAGATCTTTGTACGAACTCAGCAGAAATAATAATTAGTTTCCGATCAATTAGGGGGAAGCATGGCCGGGGTGGGGTAGTGGGTATCCTTGGGGACTGTGGATCCCCGGACCCGGGTTCAATTCCCGGACCCGGCCCTAAAATTTCGGCCTGATCGAACTGAGTCACGCGTTATCACTGCAGGCATTATTGTTTGCCGTCATGCTTTGATCCTTATCATCGTATCAGTTGTGAAGAAAAAATAAATAACCCCGGAGATGGGGGATTTGTATACAGTAAAGAATCCGGACAATCAGGATTTGAGAAGAGTATATATGAGTGCCTTTACGGAGTGCATCCTGTTTTCAGCCTCATCGAAAATGACACTGTTCACGCTCGATGCAACCGAGTCGGTTACCTCCAGACCTCTGTGGGCAGGCAAGCAGTGCATGAAAATGTAGTTCTTGTCAGCGTGTGAAACCAGATCGTCATTCACCTGGTACTTGCCAAAGAGTTTTTCCTTCTCAGCCCTGATTGACTCCTCCCCCATGGATATCCAAACGTCGGTGTAGACAATGTCGGCACCAGAAACGGCGTCTACAGGAGATTCCACAATTTCAACAGTTGAACCGTTATCCTTTGCTATTTTCCTTGCCTTCTCTGTCAGATCTCTGTCCGGAGTGTTCCTGGGAGGGCATCCTATGCTTATGTCGATCCCGAGGAGGGCAGCTCCAAGCATCAGTGAATTTGCCATGTTGTTTCCATCCCCGACATAAGAAAATTTCAGGTCCTTGTATTTTCCCTTCTTCTCCAGGACTGTCATGAAATCTGCAAGTATCTGTGTCGGGTGCTCACGGTCGTCAAGCGCGTTGATTACGGGAACACTGGAGTACCTGGCCAATTCCAGCATATTCTCGTGCTTGAATGCCCTGTAGGAAATCACGTCAAGAAATCTTGAAATGACTGAAGCAGTATCCGCGATTGTTTCGCCCCTACCAATCTGCATGTCATTAGGGTTCAGGTATATTGCATGCCCTCCAAGCTGAATCATCGCAGTTTCAAGTGATATCCTTGTTCTTGTGCTCGGTTTTTCAAATATCATCCCAAGCACACGGTTTCTAGTCTCTTCGTGAGGCGTATACCTGTCCCTTTTCATCCTGATTGCAAGGTCTATTATCTCCGACATGTCATCTTTCATGTCGAGCACGGAAATTATGTCCCTCTTCATAGTCTCATCTCAGCAGGCCGGGAATATCCCATGGATAATCGGCTACCTTGACGCCGGCCGAATTGAAAGCCTTTATCTTGGATTCGGCAGTACCGACTCCCTTCTCTATTATGGCGCCAGCGTGACCCATCCTTTTTCCCGGGGGTGCACTTCTTCCGGTTATGTATGCGACAACCTTTTTCGAGACGTGCTTCTTTATGTACTCGGCTGCGCGTTCCTCGTTATTTCCGCCAATTTCCCCCACAAGGACAATCTTCTTGGTCTTATCGTCCTCCTCGAACATCTTCAGCACATCGATAAATGTCAGCCCGACGACAGGGTCCCCGCCAAGCCCTATGACCGTGCTTTCCCCGAATCCATTCCTCGTTATGGCTTCCACTATCTCATAGGTCAGCGTCCCACTACGCGAAGCGACTGCGACGTCGCCTTCCTTGAATATCTGGTTTGGCATTATGCCGATCTTACACAGGAACGGAGAGGTTATGCCAGGCCCGTTAGGGCCGATAAGGGTGATTCCCTTTCTCCTTGCCTGATGGACAATTTCCATTGTATCGTGGAATGGCACGTGCTCCGTCAGTATGTAAACAATCTTTATGCCATGGTCAATCGCTTCGAATGCAGCGTCCTTGACAAAGGGTGCCGGAACTGAGATCATGGTTGCATCCGGAGACAGTTTCATTGCCTCTGCAACTGTGTCATACACATCCAGGTTCTGGAACTTTGACCCTCCCTTACCAGGCGATACGCCTGCCACGACCTTGGTGCCGAACTTTATCATTTCTCCTGCATGGAATGAACCCTGGTGGCCCGTGATTCCCTGCACTATAACTCTTGTGTTCTTATCAACCAGTACTGACATTTCAATTGCCTCCCGCTATCTGTGCCACTCTCTCAATTGCCGGCAACATGGTGGAAAATGCTTCAATCCCGTCATTCTTCAGTATAGCCCTTCCCTCATCCTCGTGAACACCGCTCAATCTAACAACTATGGGCTTGCTTATTTTCAGTCTGTTCTTTGCAGCCACGATTCCGTTGGCGACAGTGTCGCATTTTGTTACTCCCCCGAAAATATTAACCAGTATGGCCTTCGGATCCGCCTTCATTACAAGCTCGAACGCGTTAACTACGGTATCCACATTGTCCGTTCCCCCAAGGTCCAGGAAATTCCTCGGCTTCCCTTTGTGCAGGGTAAGCGCATCAAGGGTTGCCATTGTCAGGCCAGCCCCGTTGGCTATGACGCCTATGTTTCCGTCGAGTTCCACGAAGGAATACCCCTTGCCCTGAGCATCAAGCTCCAGTGGGGTCTTTTCAGTGTCCACAATGCTAATTTCCTTATGCCTGAACATGGAGTCGCTATCCATCACTACCTTTGCATCAGCGGCAATGAGCTTGCCGGAACCTGTTATCACCAGTGGGTTTATCTCCACAAGTTCACAGTCTTCTTTCTCGAACACCCTGTACAGGTTTGAGAGAATTGTCCTGAACTGCGTGGCAATGGCCGGTTCCAGTTTCAGGAAGTTAGTGGCTTCCCTGCCTATATAGTCCGAGTAACCTATTAGCGGATCGACCAGTGTCTTGAATATCTTGTCCTCTGGTACGGACTCGATCTCAACTCCGCCGGATGAGCTAGCAATAACCATCGGAACTCTTTCTGCCCTGTTAAGCGCAATGCTAACGTAAATTTCCTTCTTTATATCCAGCATCTCCTCAACCAGCACCTTGCTTACGGTAAGATTTCTGATTTTTGATCCGAGGAGCTCCTTCACACCTGAGTCCAGATCGGCCTGGCTTTTTGCGAACTTAATTCCGCCAGACTTTCCCCTGCCTCCCAGAAGTATCTGGGATTTAATCACGACAGGTTTATCAAATTTCTTCACGCCTGAGGCACTTTCGACAACATAACCGTCGGGAACAGGAATACCATATTTCCTGAAAATTTCCTTTCCCATGTATTCATAGAGATTCAATGACTCACCTGTGGGGGAAATCTCACAATTCTAAATAAGTTTACTGAAGAAATCAAAAATTTGAATGGAGGAAATTAAAAAAAATTATTGGAGTATAAAGGGAAAAAATCAGTAAGGAGGCATTCCGCCCATTCCACCCATGCCGCCCATGCCGCCTGCACCGGGTGATTCAGAACCACTGCTCTTCTTGCTGGCTATTACGTCGTCAATTCTCAGTATCATGGTTGATACCTCAACAGCGCTTTCTATTGCGTGTTTCTTTACCCTGAGCGGATCGTACACTCCAGCAGCTTTCATGTCGCCTATCTTGTTGCCGTTTATATCGATGCCAAACGTTGCGTGGTTCTTCTCGTGTTCAGCCTTCAACTGTATCAGGGTGTTGATCGGATCCATTCCCGCATTCTCTGCAAGCGTCCTCGGGATGATTTCCATGGACTTGGCAAATGCCTCTATTGCGAGCTGTTCCCTGCCACCTACGCTGTTGGCAAAACTTCTGATCTTCATGGCAAGTTCCGCCTCAATGGCTCCCCCTCCGGGCAGGAATTTACCGTCTTCCTTTGTAATTCCCACGACCCTTATTGCATCGTTCAGGCTCCTCTCTATTTCAGAAACCACGTGGTCTGTTCCGCCTCTTATAAGTATATTGACTGCTTTTGGGTTCGCGCAGCCGGTGACAAAAGTCATCCTGTCATCGCCGATTTTCCTCTCCTCGACCATTTCCGCAGATCCAAGCGTACCTGCTGTCAGATCGTCAAGGTTTGTGACAATTTTCGCACCTGTTGCCTTGGCCAGTTTCTCCATGTCACTCTTCTTGACACGCCTTACTGCGTATATTCCTTCCTTTGCAAGATAATGCTGTGCTATGTCATCTATGCCTTTCTGGCAGAGCAGCACATTGGCCTTGCTCTTCTTGACCTTCTCGACCATGTTCTTGAAGGTGTCCGACTCCTGTGACATGAAATCCTGTATCTTTGAAGGATCCGTTATCTGTATTTTGGCCTCTATCTCGGTTTTCTTTATCTCAAGGGCAGAATCAACCAGGGCGATTCTTGCGTTCTTTACCACTGAGGGCATCTTCGCATGAACTTTTTCCTTGTCTATGACCAGGCCATTTATGAACTGCGTGTCAGTAACGCTTCCACCGTTCTTCTTGTCGACCTTTATGTTTGCGGTATCCACTGAGACCTTGCCGTTCCTCTCCGTTGCAACGGCGTTCACGGCCTTTACAACGAGATCAGCGTAGAAGTCACTTGAAGTTCCAGTGTTCTTGCCGGACAGCGCGGTAATTGCAATCTGCCTCAGGGTCTTGTTGTCATCTGCGCTTATTGCAAGTTCACCAAGGTATTTCTTTGCCTCGTTTACAGCCATCCTGTACCCGTTGGTGATAACAGTTGAATGCACGCCCTGCTCCAGGAGTACTTCTGCCTGTTTGAGAAGTTCGCCTGCAAGCACAACGGCGGTCGTAGTTCCGTCCCCGACGGCTGTGTCCTGCGACTTGGCTACCTCAACAATCATCTTTGCTGTGGGATGGTCAACGTCCATCTCCTTCAAGATAGTGGCTCCGTCGTTTGAAATAACAATGTCACCGATGGAATCGACCAGCATCTTGTCCATGCCCTTAGGACCTAGAGTGGTTCTGATAGCGTCAGCGATTGCCTTGGCAGCCTCAATGTTTGTCTTCTGAGCATTCTTTCCCTGTTCCCTGGAAGTTCCTTCCTTAAGAACAAATATTGGCATTTGACCTGATAACATGTACTTTGTTCACCTCAACCTGTCAGATAAATATGTTCTTCAATATAAACATTTTTATCCTGCCGAACTTCGGCTTAATATATCTACGCCGATATTTTTAGTAAGTATGTGAATGATTTGCCCCTACAGGCGTCTGACATGGAGACTGTTGAGTGACCATAATCACACAAGGCTTTGCGTGAGTGAAACTGACCGCCTCTTGCCATGTGTTATTAATATATTCGCTTCGGTGCAACGTTTGCACCTTAGGTAAGGTTATAATTGAAATTGGTATTACTTAAGTGGTGATATTATGGCAGTATATTTAGGACAGAAAGCACCAGATTTTACGGCAAATACAACGAAGGGGCCAGTGAGCCTGTCGGATTACAAGGGCAAGTGGGTTCTGCTCTTCTCCCATCCTGCAGATTTCACGCCAGTTTGTACAACGGAATTCATGGGATTTTCAGAAAGATATGAGGAATTCAAGAAACTGGGAGTCGAACTTCTGGGACTGAGTGTTGACAGCATTTATAGCCATATAGCGTGGCTCAGGGACATAAAGGAGCATTACGGCATTGAGGTACCCTTCCCGCTCATAGCTGACCTGGACAAGGAAGTTGCAAGGGCCTACAACATGATAGATGAGAAAACCGGCACAACAGTAAGAGGTGTTTTCATAATAGACCCTGACCAGAAAGTCAGGTGGATGATCTATTACCCCGCTGAGGTCGGAAGGAACATCTCTGAAATTCTGCGGGTTGTTAAAGCGTTCCAGTTTAACTGGAAGAACAAGCTTGCTACGCCTGTTAACTGGGAGCCGGGCCAGCCTGGAATAGCTGGTGCACCTTCTACGCTTGATGATAGCTTCAAGCGTGACAAGGACGGATCGGAGAGATGGTATCTCAAGAGAGTCAACGCATAGGTAGATTTTCTTGACAGAATGCGTGATGTACAACATCAGTCTGGATGGGTTCCACCCATCAACAATTTGTGTAGAGCTTTCAAATCTCCAACCCTCGCTGCATGAAGCTTCTGAACTCCTTTTGAGTGAGTACCCTGAGGAAACAGTTTCAGATTTTATTGAAAAATTTGCCAGGACTACCGAGATAATGCCGGATGACAAGACCGTTGGCTTCGTGATAGTGAACAGGAAGAGCAATGTGATATCAATTTCAGCTACTAGAATACCTGAGGATACCCGAAAGGCAATCACGGAGATATTGAACGGTTACAAGAACGTCGGGATAAACGTTGAAATAGACATTGATTGATAGTTCAGACTAGCTGGGAAATTGTGGTATCCTTCCAACCGGAGGAGGGTTGGAATTCACGCTCACAAATGTTAAATAAGTGACGGGTATACTATTTTTAATGTTTGACTCACCAATAGACTGGCTTATCATAGTTGTCGTGATCCTTGTTTTGTTCGGGAGCACAAGAAAAATACCAGACCTTGCCAGGAACATAGGAAAGGCCTCCGGAGAATTCAAGCGGGGACAGATGGAGATCGAGAAGGAAATAAAGAATGCTATGAACGCACCTGTTGCTACTCCAACAGCCTCGACCGGGGTTGACTATTTCCAGGTGGCTAAGTCTCTCGGTATTGATACACAGAACAAGAACGAAAAGCAAGTAAAAGACGAAATAGCAGACAAGCTTAAAAGTGGACAATGAGCGATGATACGTTCATTTCCAACAGTTTAAAGCACATAGAGGAACTAAGGGGAAGGCTTATTCGCGTTCTTATCCCGTTTGGAATCTTTTTTGTGTTTTTTGTTGGACTGCGCATTGATTTTTTGCATTTATTCGGCACCACCATACCTTTTGTTGCAATCGATCCGTACCACAACATAGGTGCACAGTTCACACAGATGCTGGAAGCACATGTGTTGCCCTCCTCCACCCAGCTTATAATCGTGAAACCAACGGATGCGGTGGTTGCAGATTTCTATGTCTGCATGTTCCTCTCGCTCATATTCACCATGCCTATCCTTGTATACGAGGTTGCAGCCTTCATTGGACCGGCTCTCAAGTCAAGCGAAAAAGCTCTCATCCGTGTGACGCTGATTCCAGCCACACTCCTCTTTATAACGGGCGCAGTGGTGGGAATCTGGTTCATATCACCGGTGCTGTTCAGGATTTTTTTCCTGTTTGACGTTGGCCTGGGAGCTCAGCCTACCACAAGCATCCTGAATTTCATCTCATTCCTTCTGATATACGTGGCAGCGTTCGGGATTTCCTTTGAGATTCCGGTTTTCATGGTGGGCCTCACAAGAATAGGAGTTGTCAAGTACGAAGTTTGGAGAAAGAACTGGAGATACGCAATCATAGGATCGCTGATTTTCGGCATGATCTTCTCCCCCGGGGTAACCGGTTTCACCATGGTTGTAATAGCGGTTCCAATGATAATATTGTACTTTGGCGGTATGTACTTTGCCAGGAGAACCGAAAGAAAGAATTTTGTGGATCAGTCAGAGAGTGTCTCTGAAGGCCTCTAATTCCTTGAGCTTTATCTTCTCGAGATCGTAGAAGTCAAGGAAAAGGCGATCCATGTTTGTACCCTGGGAAAATTTCATGTTTTCTCTCTTGTAGTATGATAGGATGCCAAGGTTCATTTTTCTAATATATTCAACGCCGGAACTCAGCCAGTTTTCTCCATCTATGATACCCGCAAGCATTCCAATGCCCAGGGCAGTTTCCGCATCAAAGATCTCCCCAGTCATCAGCCTGTTGTATACACCTCTGCCGTAGTTTTCCTGCACGGTGGAAATAACGCCGGTCATGGAAGGCAACCCATAGTTTATATCCGGAATCCCGAATCTGCTCCTTCCTGTTGCCAGTATCATGTCGCATGAAAGTGCAATCTCGAGCCCCATGCCAAGGGCGTAGCCATTTACCACTGAGAACACGGGTAAATCCATGGAAGATATCATTCTCGATATGGTGAATCCCATATCGTACACGTTCCTGACATGATCGCGCTCGCGTATTCTCTTGCACGATCCGTCGTAGCCGTATGAAAATGCTACATTCCCGGCACCAGCGATCACGATTGAATCAACCTCGTCTCCGACTGAGGTGAGAGCACCTATAACGGCCTGCAGGGATTCAACGTCCAGTATATTCTTCGGCGTGTTGGAAAGGGTCAAAACCATGGTTTTGCCCATGTGGTCAAGAAATACCTTCCTCTTTCCATTTATATCAGTGGGCATGATCAGTACATTGTCAGGTTGTATTTTTTATCAGCGATTTCATAGTCTGACCTGTTCTTGATACCAAGAAGCTCGGTAATTTTGGTCATTTCTGCCGTGTGATCCTCGTATAATTCCCTTCCAAGAGCCAACCTTGCCTTGCTATCATCAAACATGACCTGTTCTCCATATCTTCTGAGGCAATGGATGCATTCCGCGGCCGATTCCTCGTCCTTTGCGTCTTCAAAGCATTTCATGAATGCAGAACTCACCTGTCATCACTCCGCTTCGAGTTAAACGCAGGCAAGCGTATGTTGTACCTGTCAATGAAATAGTACAGGTAGTATACCATTGTGTTAACAAAGTCATCCCAGTGGTCGACGAACCTGAAGTTCCCTGATACCGCTGCAGAATTCAGGTCCTTCCGGAGATCTTCAACGCTCTTCTTTCCGGAAAGGACGGATTCGAGTCCCTCAAGCATTCTGATATATGCGTCAAAATTCCTGGCTGGATCTATCTTGCTTTCTGCCTTCAGCTTGAGTATTCTTTTCCTTATCTGCGACTGGGTGTCTCTGAGGTCTCCCATGGCCAGAGCACTCATTATTATCCCATAGTCAGTTTCACCATTCACCTCAAATCCCCCCCATTGTTGCAAAGAGCCCAGGAGCGATGCCGTTCAGTGTCGGAAGCAGGTAAAAGAAGAAGAACAGAGCGACCATTATTACGGCAGACGCTATGACTGGAGCTTTGGAGTATGCGGTCAGGTTGAAATGATCCTCTTCGGTAGGTTCCTTCCAGAACATGAACATTATTACCCTGAAATAATAGAACACTGAAATCGCGCTATTGAGTATCGCTATTACCGCAAGCCACCAGAGGTTACCCTCTATCAGCGAGAGGAAAAGATAATACTTTGCCGTGAACCCGCCCGTGAATGGTATGCCGGCAAGCCCCATCAGAAGTATTGCGAAGCTCAGTGCGGTAACGGGAGACTTCCTTGCAAGTCCGGATACGTCGCTAATAGACACGCTTTCCCTGTTAACCAGGTTCATGGCGAGGAACGAACCTCCCTTCATGAAAATGTAAACAAGGGAATAGAACATCCCGGCTGCGATTGCTACGTAGGCAACGTTTCCTATGCCCGTGTAGCCTACAAGCGCTATGACAAGAATAAGATAGCCTGCCTGGGCGACGCTTGAGTAAGCAAGAAGACGCTTTAGATTATTCTGTGAGAGCGCTGCCAAATTGGCGTATGTCATGGAGAACACTGAAAGTATTACGAACAGGAGGAAGATGTCATGATAATCGCCTGCAAATCCAACAAGGAATATCTTGATCAGAATCATGAATGCAAGGATCTTGGTGCCGGTTGACAGGAATGCGGATACACTGTTCTCGGTACCGTCGTAAGCATCAATTGCCCACTGGTGCATGGGGAAGATCGCCAGTTTGAATCCAAAACCGATGAGAAGGAAGATCAGTGCAATGAGCATGGCCGGTGAAGATGATATGACCTCGCTGGTCAGGCTGAAAGTCCCGGTAGCTGTGTAAAAAAATGAGAGCCCGAAAACTGTGAACGCAGTTCCAATGGTTCCTGTGAAGAAATACTTGGCAGATGCCTCCAGATGTCTCTTCTGCTTGCCATACCCCGCAAGCACGTATGTCCCCAGACTAACTGCCTCAAAGGCTACGAATATTATTATCAGGTTATAACTGAAAGCCGATACGAGCATTCCTATAAGCACAAACAGAAGTGTGGCATAGAAGATTTCGGGCTTGGACTTCAGCCCCCTGATTGCAGGGAAAATTATGTAAAGCACCGAAATTATGAGTATGACTGCAAAGAACATCGTGAATCTATTGAACAGGAGTGCATTGTTCCCGACAACGACTTCATCATATGGATCGAGAAGTATCATTATCATTGAGATCAGGACAGCTGCGAATGTGATCCCCGCAAAAACTTTCCTGTCTATGTTCCTTATACCGAGTGCCAGCATGACAAATGCGACAATGCCAAGGAAAATAAGCGGATAATAATAGAGCGATGCCTGTGATGCAGCGTGCAGCGTGTATGTGATGCTTGAAAATATGTTCATATAATTCCTCCAACGTAAGCGCTAATTATTCCAAATATCAGGTTTGGATAGACCCCAAGAACAAAGATTACGAGAGTAACTGATGCAAGTATGGCAATTTCACTCCGAGAAGCATCCTTGATTTTTCCCAGGTTCTCATTGTAAGCACCATAAAGGGATCGCTGTGCAGTCCAGATATGATATGACGCCGTTATTATCATTGCAAGTATAACAAAGAATATCAGCCACCCCACTGTCTGGAACATTCCAACCACAATGGAAAATTCACCGATGAAACCCGCAAGCCCGGGCAATCCCAGTGATGCCAGGAAACCGGCAAGAAGGAATGAGGAGAGCCATGGCATTTCCCTGTGGACTCCTCCCATCTGGTAGATGTTCTCCTTGCCTGTATTTTCGGTTATGAAATACAGCACTGAGAAGATGAGAGCCATTATTATCCCGTGCGCCACGATCTGGAAAATGCCCCCGGATAGCTCGATACTCCTTATGGAAAGGGTGCTGTCAAGTATGCCCGCAGCAAATGATATGGTCACGAACCCCATGGCAGACGCACTCGCATACGCCATCATCCTTTTCATGTTCATCTGAAACATCGCGGTGAAGGCGAAGTAGAGCAGGCTGATAATTCCCAGAGCAATCATGACCCACAGGACGGTACTGCTAATTGTGGAATATATTGGCAGAAGGATCCCGAAGAGACCGTACCCACCCATAAGGGAGAGACCGCCGGCAAGCATAACAGTGGCTGGGTAGGGAGCGGTTGTGTATGAATCCGGCAACCATGAATGAAGCGGGAATGATGGCAGCTTGACCAGGAATCCCAAGAGGAAACCAAAGAGCATGAAATCTTTCCAGAATAGAGGGAGATAACTGGAATTGTTTATGAAAGCTGAATTGAGTAAGGTGCTCATCTGAAGGGTGAATACACCAGAATAGCTGTAGTAATAGCTGAACAGCGTAAGTATGGATAGGAGTATGAACACTGACCCCAAGTGAGTATACACAAAGAACTTTAGGGAAACTGTATCCTTCCTCTCGCCGCCAAATCTCCCAATTATGAAGTACATCGGCACCAGGACAATTTCCCAGAATATGTAGAAAAACAGGAAATCTCTGGAAAGCAGAATGCCGAACAGCCCGGTTTCAGTTAGCAGCATGAGGCCGTAGAAAGACGCGGTGTATTCCTTCCTGTTCGCTATGAGCAGGGCAATCAGGGATATTACCGCTGAGAGAATAAGAAGTGAAACAGTAAGTCCATCGACGCCTATTGAGAAATAAATGCCAATTCCAGATGCAAAGGCGAATGTGCTTTCTGAAGTGAAGCCACCTGTTTGCGTCCCGGAAAAGTTGAGAAACGCGTAAACCACTGTTAGTATGAGTATCAGGGCCGCGGAACTCTTTGCAAAAACTCCGGCCCGTGTATGCATGAAAAAAGTGGCGAAGGATAGGAGAATCAGCACGATGAAAATTGCAAGCATGAACATCAGAAAGCGCCCCCTATTATGAGAACAATGAATACAAGTGTCATTCCCAGAACTATCACAAGGAAGTAGTTCTCAACAAGTCCAGTCTGCATTTTCCTCAGGAAACTCCCAAAACTGAGGGACTTGCTCCCAAACTTCTCTATTCCTGCGTTGTATGAATACTCTACATCTGCTATGGAACCTGAGACCGGGATGATGGTTCGTTCTGCGATGAGTCTTGTGAAGAGGTAATCGAGGTAAAACTTCTCCTTTGCGACCCTGTAGAACCAGCTCTTTGATACATCCATGTGCTTCCATCTCTCCGTTCCATAGACAACGTAAGTTATCAGAATGCCGAAAAACGCAAGTATCAGCGGGATGTACTGCACGATCCCCGGCGCACTGTATATGATGACACTGCTTGGGTCTATTACCCCGTATACCGGGTAGATGAAGTTGTAGAATCCTCCCTGGAACACACCGAGTATGAGGGATAACGCGGCAAGAAAGAACAGGGGGATCAGGGCAATCAGTGGAGCGTCTTTTGCATGCTCAGCCAGATGAGACCTCGGCTTTCCCAGAGCCACCAGGAAGAACATCCTGAATGTGTAGATCGCAGTGAGAAAAGCGCCAATTGTCAGGAATATCCAGGGAAGCAGGTATATGATGCTGCCGTTGGAAAGGGAGAAGTATTCCCATGCGCCGGCTATGATCGCATCCTTTGAGAAGAATGCCGCGGTGGGAGGCAGGGCAGCAAGCGTAATAACTCCTATGAACATTAAGGAAACAGTAACTGGCATCTTGCGCCACAGCCCTCCCATCTCCTTGACGTTCCTGAGATCCATGAGCGCTATCATTATGGCGCCTGCAGACATGAAGAGAAGGGCCTTGAACATTGCGTGCACAATGAGATGATACATCCCAAGTGAGACTCCAATGGACCCTATTATCCCAGACAACCCTATGGCAGCGAGCATGTAACCCAGCTGACTGATAGTGGAATAGGCCAGTATCCTCTTTATGTCATTCATCACTATGCCAAGGATTCCAGCAAACAGTGCAGTGAATGCCCCAAGAACCGCTACAGTGATCAGTGAATATGGAGGGGCTACTTCATAAAGGGGGAAAACACGCGCAACCAAGTATATTCCAGCAGTTACCATCGTTGCGGCATGTATCAAAGCAGATACTGTTGCTGGGCCCTCCATTGCATCCGGTATCCAGACATGCAGTGGGAACTGGGATGATTTGCCTGCCACTCCTCCAAGAAATAGAAGGGTTATGATGCCAAGATTAGTCGATCCAACAGCCGAGACGAACCCGGCCGAGTTGGATGATATTAGATTGATGATTATTGGTATGCTCAGGGGACTCTGCCCCGGGGAAAGCAATGAGGAACCTGAGAGCGAGGTGTATAGAACTGCCATTCCTAGGAGAAATAGTAGATCGCCTACACGCGTCACTATGAACGCTTTCTTTGCTGCAGATGCTGCATTTGGTTTGAAAAACCAGAAGCCGATGAGCAGGTATGAACAGAGTCCTACCAGTTCCCAGAATAGGAAGAAGAAAACCAGGTTAGACGACTCCACAAGTCCGAGCATGCCGGCGGTGAAAAGGGAAGTTTCCGCGAAATAAACATGCCTGTTGGGATCATCCTTCATGTAATATATGGAAAACAGCTGAATCATCAGGGATACAAATGATACCATCAGTAGCATTATCAGCGTAAGGTTATCTACGTAGATTCCGAAATTTATATTGGAAAACCAGTGGAAGCTCTCGTAGATTATGCCGTTATTCTCGACGTAAAAATAGGTCAGGACTGAAAAGACCAGGGAAAGTCCGATCAATGATGATGCTATGATGCCAGCAAGATTCCTTCTGTATTTTCCTATGAAAAGCGCAAGGGGGAATGATATCAATGGAAGAATAAATATGAGCCATGCAAATATGTACATTTTTACCACCTGATCTCCCGGAGGAGGGAAAGCGAGACCTTGCCATACTTCCTGTATATTGCGGTCAAAAGGCTGATGCCGATAACGGATTCAGCGGCCGCGATGGCTATTACAAAGAGGGCGAGTATAAGAGGGTCAACCGATGAAAAATTAACAGCAACTGCAACAAGATTCAGCATTGCGGCGTTGATCAGTATCTCTATGGAGATGAGCATCTTGATCCCTATATTGGACGTCATTATGCCGTAAAGACCAATGGCAAAAAGGATCATCGAGATCGCTGTTACGATGAAAAGATCCATCAGTCACTCCTCCCTGCGATATAGAGAACTCCTATTATGCTGCCCACAAGAATCATAGAGATCAGTTCAAATGGCAAAAGATATGAGTTGAACAGGCCTGTGCTTATCTGGGAAATTACCTGAGACTGCGGAGTGAATACATATTCTGAGCCAGTTATCTGGATAACTTCATACAGAAAAACGATTATAAATATCAGGGTGACTGAAAATGCTGCCTTTTTATTCAACCTCTTTACCTCCAGTGAGCATAAGCGTGAATACCAGCAGAGTTACGATTGCACCGACAAAAACAAGAAGCTCGATTGCACCGACAAGGCTCGCACCAAGAAAGATGAAGGAAGCCGCTATGGTAAAAAGGAACATCATCAGCCAGACAGCGGAATGGACTATTTTCTTTGAATTCACCGCAAGTGCTGCAAAGACTATCATTATGATCCCGAAAATCACGATGATTATGGTGTCTATCATTTTATGACCTCATTTTCCTTCAGCGCCAGCTCCTCGGGAGAGTATGTGAAGCTGTTTCTTGTCCTGGCTGTCTCGAATTCCTTGTCAAGGTATATTGCCTCTGTCGGGCATATCTCCTGGCAATTCCTGCAGACAGTGCATGTCCCGAAGTTAACGTCCGGGTAAATCTTTCTCTTGTTCCTTGGGTTTTCCCGATCAACCTTCTGCATGTTTATGCTATGATTTGGGCATACCTGTTCACACAACGTGCATCCAACGCAGTCGTCCAGCTTCAGGAATATCCTGAACCTGAAACGGTCAGGCAACTCGGGCTTCTGTTCAGGATACTGGACAGTAACAGGCTTCTTGAACATGTACTTTGAAACAGTCAGCATTCCGCTTATCATTCCCACTACAGGAATCTTTTTCTTTGGTTCTTTTACCTCAATCACAGGCCCCACCCCAGAGTAATGATCCCAGCCAGGATCAGGTTGATCATGGCTATGGGAATCAGGTATTTCCAGCCGAAGTTGATGAATTTATCAATACGGATCCTCGGCATCGAGAGCCATACTGTAAACGATATGAGAACGAGTATTGCTGCCTTGATGATGAGCCAGATGAAGCCCAGGCTGGATTCAAGAGGGCCGCTTGGCCCTCCGAGGTAAAGAATAGAAACTATGAGTGATCCGAGGAAGATGCTGCCAAACATTCCCATGTAGAACATCCCGAACCTCATACCTGAATATTCGGTGCTATGGCCTGAAACAAGTTCACTGTCGCTCTCTCCAAGATCGAATGGCGTGTACGATGCCCTTGCGACCATCGAGATGAAGAATACGAAGAGACCGATGGGTTCCAGTATACCATAAGGGAGCAATTCACTGGATAGTATAGATTCCAGACTCAATGAGCTTGGAGTTCTCGCAGATGCCATCATTACTATCGCCAGGACTGACAGCATCATGGGTATCTCAAACGAAACATCCTTGGCAACTGCCCTGAGAGCACCAAGAAGGGCATATTTGTTTGCTGAGCTTATGCCTGCCAGGACCTCACCGATTGGCATTATAGCTATAATCCCAAACAGGAGGATGATAGTGACCTCGGAATGTGTAACCGTGAAGGAACCTAGATAAAAAAAGTCGCCGTATGGAAGTATTGTAAAAGCCAGTACGAGGGAAATGAATACTACAGCTGGAGCTAGCTTATATGGAAGGTCATCCCTGTTCTTTGGAAGGATGTTTTCCTTGCCGACTAATTTCAGGGCATCAGCTATAAGCTGAAGCAACCCGAACTTACCTACCCTGTTTGGCCCTATACGCTGCTGTATCCTGGCCATGTATTTTCGGAAAACGTAGATCATTACGATAAGACTTATCGTTACAAATATTACAAGAAACAGGCTCTCGAATAAGTAAGCCAGTATATATGATACAAGATGGCCCAGAGGCGAGAATAATTCCTGAAGTCTCAATAATATATTCATCTGTCTATCTCCCCGAATACAAGATCAAGTGTGCCTGATATTGCTATCATGTCGGCTATCATAACGTCTTTTGCCAGTTCAGGAAGGACTGAGAGATTCCTCAGGCTTGGGCTTCTGACCCGTACCCTGTACGGCTTGACTCCCCCGTCGCCAACAATATAAACACCGAATTCTCCCTTTGGCGCCTCTGTACGCGCGTAAACGTCCCCCTCTCCACGCATCCTTATCATTAGCGATTTTTTTGCCTTCGGGTTGAAGTATGGCCCCTCCGGAATCTTCTTTATAGCCTGATCCACAATCTTGAGCGACTGCCTCATTTCCTCGAACCTTACCAGAACCCTGGCGAGGTTATCCCCCTTATAAGAAACAGGGATGTCGAAATTCACCTGATCGTACACAAGGTATGGTTCGGCTTTCCTGACATCGTATTCTACGCCCGATGCCCTTAGCATCGGTCCAGTTACCCCATAACTGATGGCTGTTTCTTTGTCAAGAATTCCTATTCCCTTGGTTCTGGACAGGAAAATATCATTCTTCATGAACATATTGAAAATGTCCTTAAGCCTCTTTGGAAACTCCCTGACGAAATCCTCAATTTCTGCGATAGCCTTTTCAGTAATATCCTGGTAAACGCCACCCACACACATGTAGTTGACTTCCTGCCTTGATCCAGATACTTCCGTGAAAATTGTGAGGAGTTTTTCCCTTTCAATGAAGCAATGGAAAAATGGTGTAAGCATGCCAAGATCCAGTCCATAGGCGCCTGCCCATACGAGGTGGGCAGCAATCCGGCTGAGTTCAGCCATTATGACCCGAATCCATTTTACCCTTTCAGATATGCTTATGTCAAGAAGCTTCTCGGCAGCCTCGAGATAGCCGACCTCCATGTTCATAGCACCGACGTAATCCATCCGGTCAAAATAGATCAGGTTGTCATTGAAGTATGTCATTTCGCATATCTTCTCAGCGTTCCTGTGCAGATAGCCAATGACTGGCTCAATCTCCTTGACTATTTCTCCATCCAGCTTTGCCTTCAGCCGCAGAACACCATGCATTGATGGATGTTGCGGGCCAAAATTCAATTCAACCCATTCTGATGAGGGCATTACCACCCACCCCTCTCATCGAAGGTGGCGTAATCATTTCCCTCCTCGTCCATGTTAATGTACTGGGTTTTCTTCATGTCGTAATTCTTCCTCAGAGGATGACCAACCCAACTTTCCGGAAGGAACAGACGCTTGAGGTTCGGATGCCCTTCAAAAATGATGCCAAGAAGGTCGTACTGCTCCCTTTCGTCCCAGTTAGCACTTTTCCAGAGTCCTGTCACACTGGGAATTTTGTAGTCCCTCGTCTCCACCTTGACGACAACATACTCGTTAGTATTCATGGAATGCAGATGGTATACAATTTCCATGAAATCCTTCCGATCCACACCCGTGATAAGGGAAAGGTGATCAAATCCCTGATTCCTGAGATCTTTCATGAGATCTAGAAAATTTTCCTTGGTAACCTTGATAATCTTTCTTCCATCCTTTCCGACAGTCTCTCCAATAACCTGAACCGTATAATTCACCTCTCAGTCTCGCCCCTTATTTTCTTCTGGAGGGTTATGATACCGTAGGTTAGGGCCTCAGGAGTGGGAGGGCATCCCGGCACGTATACATCTACCGGCACGACCCTGTCGACACCCAGCACAACTGAATAACCTTCTACGTAAGGACCGCCCTGCACAACGCAAGCTCCCATGGCTATAACGTACTTAGGGTATGGCATCTCATCATAGATTCTCCTCACTCTGGGAGCCATTTTTTTCGTAACTGTCCCGGCCACAATCATGAGATCCGATTGCCTGGGGG
>DAICSO010000028.1:0-18800 GCA_027368075.1 bacterium | reverse complement strand
GAGGCAGACCGGTCTTGATCCGGCAAACTCCGCGCCCAGTGCCCTGACGAGTGGTTCAAGCTGCTGCAGGCCTTCCTTCTTTCCCAGGCCCCTGCCTACGCTTACGAGTATCTTTGCGCTTGATATGTCAACACCGGTCGATGCTTTGTTCTCGGTCTTTTCAACCTTCACTGGAGTTTCCTGGAGTGCAACCTCTTCCATTGAAGGCTTCGTTCCAGCAGCGCTTGCCTCAGATATGCCGGGTGCAACCGTAAACAGTTTCGCCGATGACTCCTCCTCAAGGACCGTCTTGCCGCCGTAGAAGTAGCGTCTCGTCCTCGCTTTCCCCTCTGTAACATCGAAGCTGTTAATCTCGGCAACGCATCTTGATCCCAGTGCGATTGCCAGGTATCCGGCAACTTCCCTTCCGAGTATGGTTGAGTCTACGAATGCATAGTCATATCCGGCCTGGAAAATTTCTGAGAGTTTCTCTCCCACGTTCCCTGAATTAAGCGTTCCAGTCAGTGAGTAGATCTTTCCTGATCCGGAAGAGGCGACCTTTTCCTTCAGTTCGGAGGGCACTGCCATGTCGACGTCCATTTTCCCCCGCAGATACGTTGCTGTCTGGTTTCCCTGAGCAACACTGTCAGAAAACAGCAGGGCCTTCATCTCATCTCCTCCTTGAGAACCTTTGCCAGTTCCGGAACTCCTTTGTCAACATCTTCAAATATCATCTTCTTCCTCTCGCTCTTTGGAGCCCTGTTAGATAATATTTTTGTGTACTCTTCAGGAGGCAGCGCTGCCTTCTCTGTGTTTATGGGCTTCCTGCCCGCCGCAAGTATCTGCATCACCGGTGGAAGCCTTGGCTGGTTGGTCTCCTGTGTAACGGAAACAACGACCGGGAGTTTTGAAATTATGGTCACGTCCCTGTCCTCGAGCACGCGTTTCACCCTGGCATTTCCGCCCTCTATCTGGACTGATACAGCGTTTCCAAGGAGCGGTTCACCAGTCAGCCGAGAAATCATTCCAGGCAGAAGACCGGATATGGAATCCGCAGACTGGTTCCCCATTATGATTATGTCATGCTTTATCCCTGCTATCTTTGCCGCTAAAACCCTGGCGGTATAGGAAGGATTGTTTCCCGCATACCCTGTTATGACAAACCCCTCATCCACGCCCATTGCGTACGCCTTCTTCATGATTGCCGGAGATTGGGCATCACCGAAAATAATCGCTGTTACCTTCCCCCCATGCTTTTCCTTGATCTGGACAGCCGCCTCCACTGCATTCTCGCTCAATGTTTCCATCCTTAACTGGACGTTTTTAACCATTGGCTCACCGGTCGATGGATCCGGTTTTATCAGTTCGAGGTCAGGCATCTGTTTTACGAGAACTATTATGTCTACCATTGAAACACCTATCCGTTAAGGACATCGGATGTTAGGTTTTATACTTTTTCCGAATATCACAATGCCAGCAGAGCATATGCGCAAAATGACTTCAATGACAGCCGCATGGGGGCGTAATACAGAACAGGAGATCGAGCATCAACTTGATGCGGCCATACGACCTAATTTTATCATTATGTATCGATATTTCACCGATTCCGTCGCAAGGAAGCCCACGTGCTTCAGCGGTGGGGGGAGTTGCGACGCCGTTATATATTGATTGTATATATCTATCTTGTGCTTAAGACCCTCCAGATCAAGCTGCTTCCTGATAATGACCAGAGGCGGGCTCTCATCGATACCTTCCTTCAGTTCAATGATGCCTGCAACTTCGTTTCTAATATAGCATGGGAAAAGAGGCTGTTCAACAAGATCCTGATCCAGAAAATCGTCTACAGGGATGTCAGGGAAAAATTCGGACTGGCATCACAGCTCGCCGTCAGGGTCATAGCGAAGGTTGTGGAAACGTACAAGGCAGACAGGACAACCTTTCATGTATTCAGGGATTTTGGATCCATTGTCTATGATCAGAGGATATTGAGCTTCAAGGGAATGGATACGGTGAGCATCAACACCGTTCATGGAAGGATAAGGATACCCATAACCATCGGAAAATACGGAGAGATACCTTTTCAGAGAATAAGGGGACAGTGTGATCTTGTCAGGAGAAACAGGCTGTTCTACCTCATGGTTGCCGTCGAAGTGCCAGAAGAACCCATGGTTAAGCACGAGGACATTATCGGCGTTGACATGGGCATCGTAAACATTGCCGTTGATTCCACGGGTAAGTACTATTCCGGGGATAGGGTCAATGAAGTCAGGGAAAACAATGCAGGCCTGCGATCCAGATTGCAGTCTGCTGGAACTAAATCGGCTAAACGCCATTTGAAGAAGCTCTCCGGAAAGGAGAGCAGGTTTGCGAGAAATACCAACCATGTCATATCGAAGGAGATCGTTCAGAAAGCCAAAGGCACCTCTTTCGCTATAGCCATCGAGAACCTCGAAGGCATACGGATGGGGACAACCGTTAGGAAGGGCAATAGATATATCCACAACTCTTGGTCTTTCTACCAACTCAGTCAGTTCATAGAATACAAAGCTAAGGAAGCGGGCATTCCAGTGATTGTTATCGATCCACGTAACACGAGCAGGGAATGCCCTAAATGCCATTCTATCGATAGAAGGAACAGACCTGAACGATCTCTCTTCAGATGTATATCCTGTGGTCTAGAGGGTGAGGCAGATTTTATCGCTTCCCTTAACATCAGGAACAGGGCTGATGTCAACCAGCCTATTGTGACGGGTGCTATTTTTGGTCATTCAATCCTCCCAGTTGCAAGCCAACGTCTTTAGACGTTGGTAGTTGACTAATCATAATATAGTATTACGCCATCAGAAATTATGGGATTCTTTAAAAAGAACATGAATTTAACCACAAGCAAGAACCTTAACGACGTTGTCTCTCAGTTCGGGAAGTTCCTCCAGAACCAGAAGTGGAAAGTATCAAGCAAGGTAGAGGGGGACAAGGCCGTCATTCAGGCGCAGAAACCTGGAATATTGCGCGACCTGGTGGCAGCGGACAGGGCACTCACATTCACGTTTGACGCTACCGCTCCGGGACAGATAGAGGTTACGACCGGCGTTGGAAAGATCCTCAAGAACCTCGCCATAACCGCAATTGAGACATTGCTCCTGTCAGAGATATTTATTGTCGTTGATATCCCAGAGATCTTGTTCACCGAGCATGTTGAGAAAGAACTGCTGACACAACTCCAGGCTATTGCCCAGTGAAAGAATAATCATGCTGCTGCCGTGGTGTTTCCTTTTGCAAACATCAATGGCGGCCAGGTTTTCTCCGATTATTGCTCCTTAATGTCGCCCGATGTGTCAAGGCGTTCTGCAACGAGTTCCGATATGTCCGTGATCTTCATCTTTTCTTCCCGGTTTGTTACCTTCCTTGCGTCATCCAGCATTGTCATGCAGTACGGGCACGCTGTAACCACTGTTGTGGCATCTACCTTGTCAGCCATCTCAATCCTCTTGTGCGAGACCTTCTGCCCTACGTTCTCTTCCATCCAGAGCCTGCCACCGCCCGCTCCGCAGCAGAGACCTTTTGTCTTGTTCATCTCCATTTCTTCGTAATTCTCAGCAAATTCAGTCAGCACACTTCTTGGCTCCTCGAATATCCTGTTGTATCTTCCGAGGTAACAGGCGTCGTGGTAGGTGTATTTCTCTACCAGGTCCCTGTCAAGCTGCTTAATCTTTATCTTGCCTGAAGCGAGAAGGTTGTTGATGAATTCTGTATGATGGTGCACCTCCAGCTCTATGCCGAAATCAGCGTATTCGTTCTTCAGCGAATTGAAGCAGTGTGCACAGCCCGTTATCACCTTCTGAACCCTCTTCTCCTTGAAGGTCTCGATATTCTGCTTAATGAGTATCTGCGCAAGGTATTCGTTTCCAGTCCTTCTAGCCGGATCACCAGAGCATTTCTCCTGCGAACCGAGTATGGCAAATGATATTCCTGCAACCTTCAGGATCTTTACGATTGAACGCGCAATTTCCTGGTTCCTCCGATCATAGCTTGCCACGCATCCGACCCAGTACAGTACGTCAAATTTAGCGTCAGGGGTCTTTGAAAGATCCACGACGTCCAGTCCGTTTGCCCAGTCTCCCCTTGTTGATGGGTCGACAACCCATGGTGCGCCGTACGACTCCATATTTCTCTGGAAATCCAGCACCTCCCTTGGAGCCTTTCCCTCGTTAAGCACCAGAGAGCGTCTCATGTCAACAATCTTTGGCACATGATCGATCATGACGGGACACTGCTCCACGCATGCCATGCACGTTGTGCATGACCAGAGATCTTCCTCCAGGATGGGTTCTCCTATGACCTTGGTGAATACTGATGATGTTGCAACATCGTCGTGGTTTTTCCTGAGCTCCTTCCCTTCCTTCATTACAACCTCACGAAGGTCCCATATTATCTCCCTGGGAGAGAGCGTCTTTCCTGTAAGATTTGCCGGGCAGTTTGCCGTGCATCTTCCGCATTCCGTGCAGGAATCAAAATCAAGATAATCTTTCCATGTAAAATCTCTTGCGTCCGTTGCTCCGAATCTCGTCTCCTTGTCGAAATCTATCGGGGTGAGCCTGGCAGGTTGATCATCCTTGGCCAGTAAGACGTTAAGCGGTGCAGCAAACAGGTGAAGGTGCTTGGACCTCGGGACGTAGACCAGGAAAACCAGGAAAATCAAGGCATGGATAGACCACGTTATCCAGTACAGGTAAAGCCCGGCTGTAGGGCCAATCTTAGGGAATACTGAGGCAAAGAAGTTGGTTATTGGGGTGACACCTGGTGCAAGCCCCTCCATTATGCTTCCCGGATAACCTGAGCTTATACCGTCCAGCCGTATAACGCCAAGTATGTAGTATGTAACCATCAGCCCCCCGATCAGAGCAAGAATAAATGCAGCCTCGAATCCGTTATGCCCCTTGTATCGCGGTATCTTGATCACCCATCTCCTGACGACAGCGTAGATGACATCCGCGATGACTACTATGGCAAATATGTCCACAGTGAAGAATATCACGTTCTCAAACAGGCCCTGTGAAAAGAGGGATGCTGACGGATCGATGCCTCTCACAAAAAACTCTGATGAGTACGCAGCAAATGCCAGAAAGCCCCAGAACATAAGAGCATGCATGATGCCTCCGCCCTTTTCCTTGAACAGCTTTCCCTGGAGTATGACGTTCCTGATGAATAGGTAAATACGCTTGGGTACAACGCTTCTCATCCTTATCTTCCTGATCGGCATCTTCAGTGCGTCCCAGAGTACTTCATAAATTGCATAGAAAAACAGGAATACAGCAAGCAAAAGCCCTACAAGCAGTACGACGGAGAAGAGATACATTCTGAAACCTCTGCGCGGTAGGAGTTCCCCTTAACCGCTTGTTTACATTATTTTACAACCTGTATTAAAGATTGGCTTGCGGCACGCGGGTGATTCGTTGACATCCAGTATCTGCTTGGAATTATGATTAGCTCGTAGTGCCGCAAGATGACCACAGTGACGCTAAAGTATTTTGAGTGATGAGAGATATAAGATAATGAAAATGTCAGAGGATGCGTATCTGGTTTATTTCAAAAGAACGGCTTTTTCTAGGTCCAGACCTAATGATCCGGAAAGGGACGTGTTCAATTCAATCAGAATGGATGAAGCGCTGGGGCAACTTATAAAGGATTCTGTCTCCACAACCGGGATAAGAGCGGAAGAAATTAACGATGTGATTACTGGATGCGCTATCCAGGCAGATGAAAACTGGACATACGGCGGAAGACAGCCGGTGTTGCTAGCCGGAATGCCGGTGAGCGTGCCAGCTATGTCCCTGGACAGGGCATGCTCCTCATCTCTCAATGCGATAACAATAGGTGCGATGGAAATAATGACCGGGGTTTCAGACATCGTCCTGGCAGGCGGAATGGAACATATGACCCACGTGCCGCTTTCCAACAATCCCCACATAAAGCCGAACATCAAGTTGCTGGTAAGGCCGGAATACCTGAAATACGACATGAATACAGGATATTCCATGGGCCTGACCGCGGAGAAACTTGCGAAGATTAAGGGAATAGGAAGGGAAGAGATGGATGAGTTTGCCATCCGGAGCCACAAGCTCGCCGCAAAAGCCAGAGATGATGGGTTCTTCAAAGGGGAGATCCTGCCACTTGAAGTTGAGAGCAATGGTTCCACGGTCAGGATTGACACGGATCAGAGCATAAGAGGAGACACAACCATTGAACAGATGCAGAAATTGCCACCGGCGTTCAAGCCCGATGGCGTGATAACTGCGGGGAACTCCTCTCCCCTGAACGCAGGTTCATCCCTTGTAATGGTGATGTCGGGCAAGAAACTCAAGGAATATGGCCTGAAACCTATTGCAAAGATCAGCGCATTCGGGTGGGCTGCAGTCGATCCCTCAATTATGGGAGAGGGACCGGTCCCCGCATCGAAGAAGGCCCTGCAGAACGCAGGACTCAAGGCGGACGACATAGACCTCTGGGAAATCAATGAAGCTTTTGCTGTTGTTGTCCTGAATGCCATGAAGGAGCTGGGAATAGACCGGGAGAGGGTGAACGTCAACGGAGGCGCCATTTCCATTGGCCATCCCCTCGGAGCTTCCGGCGCCAGGCTGGCAGGGACTCTGGCAAGGATAATGAATTCCAGGAACAAGGAAAGGGGGCTTGCAACATTGTGTGTAGGTGGCGGACAGGGATACTCAGTAATATTTGAAAGGGTGTGAGAAGGATGGATTTTGATTTTCCGGAAGAACTGGCAGAAACCAGGAAAAAGATAAGGGAGTTTGGCTTGAGAGAGCTAACCCCGGAACTGGCAGAAAAATACGACAGGGAGGAGAAGTACCCGAACGAGATAAGAAAGAAGGCATTCGAGGCTGGCATAATCAACTATGAGAACCCATGGGGAATGCTGATGGCCATTGAGGAGCTATGCCGGATAGATCCGGGACTGGGAATCTCCGCAACAGTATCGCTTTTTGGTGAAGAGGTCATAATGCTCTTTGGAACCGAGGAGCAGAAACAGAAGTATCTCACCAGGGTAAACAGCGGGGAGCTTATCATGGGACTGGCAGTAACAGAGCCTGGAGGAGGGAGTGACGTCGCGGGAATAAAGACAACCGCCACCAGATCTGGGGACAAGTTCATCATCAATGGTGCAAAGATGTTCATAACCAACGGGCAAATTGCGGATTTCATCGTAATGCTGGTCAGGACCTCACCTCCAAACGGGAAGAGGCACCACGGGCTGAGCACAATCATCGTTGATACAAAGGTAAAGGGGTTCACAGCAAA
The DNA here is from genome assembly GCA_027368075.1 of bacterium. Classification (GTDB taxonomy): domain Archaea; phylum Thermoplasmatota; class Thermoplasmata; order Thermoplasmatales; family Thermoplasmataceae; genus B-DKE. The sequence continues at coordinate 11,507 of DAICSO010000028.1, read as the reverse complement.
CAAACTTGAGGGAAAACTCGGGGTCAGGGCCACGAATACGGCGGAACTGGTATTGAATAATGTGGAGATACCCGTGGAGAATCTCGTGGGACCTGAGGGAAAAGGCTTCTACCACATAATGACGTTCTTCAACATAAGCAGGGTCTACGTTGCCGCACAGGGGCTTGGAATTGCACAGGGCGCACTTGACAGGATGCTTCAGTACATAAAGAAGGCAAATGCCCTCGGAATCGCTGAAGCAAATTCAGAGAGTTCACAGTTCATCCTGGCCGAGGTTGCAGCCAAGGTCGAGGCGGCCAGGCTTCTGACATACAAGGCTGCATCATACCTCTTTCAGTTCAAGCCGGATCCCATAATAACCAGCATGGCAAAGTGGCATGCGGCTGAAGCTGCTGTTTTTGCTGCAGAGAAAGCCATGGAACTCACCGGAACTACAGGGATTACCAGCGATCTTGAAAGATTCTACCGGGACGCCAAGATACTGGAGATATGGGAGGGGACCAGCGAGGTTGAGAAACTGATTATTGCAAGAATGCTGACAAAGGAGGATGGTACACAATGATCAATGAGGAATACAGGATACTTGGAGATACTGTGAAAGAATTCTCGGAGAAGAATCTTGAAGGATCTTCCCTGAAGATAGAAAGGGGAGGGCTTGGAGAGAGTATAATAATGAAGATGGCTGCCCAGGGGTTTCTTGGCGCAAAAATTCCAGCCGATCTGGGAGGTTCGGGAATAGACGAAAAAGGGTACCTCATAATTCTTGAAAACCTTGCCAGAGTTTCGCCATCTGCGGCCCTGAAAGTGCTAATCAACAACTCCCTGTTTTATCCGCTCGTTTCGGAATCGGGAGATACAGGGACTATTGAGGGAGTTGCTAGCGGAAAGATCAACGCCACCGTCGCCATAGAAGAGGTTCAGGAAGGATACCTCGAATCCGGGAAACTATCCGTTTCCGAAGGAAGGCTGACGGGCACAAAGACCGGTGTAATCAACAGCGATGCAACGGTTGTTGTTGCGCTGGGAGGAGATGAGGGAAAGGAACTGTTTCTGATAAGGAGTGGAATTTCAAAAGGCAAGAGCAACCCGTCACTTGGATTCAGGGGACTGACTCTATCGCAGCTTGTCGTGGACTCTGATAATTACATACCACTGGGAAATGAAGGGCCGGATCGCATGACAAAGGTCATGGATTCACTGGACCTTGAGATAAGTGCCATAGCAATAGGCATATCTGAGGGCTCCCTGAACAAGGCTATCGAGTATACGAAGGTAAGAAGCACATTCGAGCATCTGCTGAAGGACTATGAGCCGGTAGCGTTCTCGCTCTCCCACCTGAATTCGGAGATCGAGGCATTGAGGAGTTTCCTGTTTGACAGGGATGATCTCAATGCAAAAGAAAGGCTTGAGCTCAAATTCCTTTCTGTTGATCTTGCGAAGAGATGCACAAAACAGGCTCTACAGTCGCATGGCGGGTATGGATACCTTCAGGATTTCGGCGTTGAGAAGTTTTACAGGGACGCAATGGCCCTCTCTTCGCTGTTCTTCAGGCGGGAAAGGGATAACCGGAGACTAGCGGAAGAGGTGTTTCAGGGAAAGGCAGGGTTCATTTAATCGCATAGCTATATAGTCTATATATCATTATTTACAAAATATTTATCTATTTACTTTATTTAGATAATCTTTATAGCAATCCTCAAAATGCTAAACTGGAAATATGACAGAAAGAGATGTTTCTAGAGAAATACTTAGTGATTTAGATGGTGCACCCACATCAAGGTTCCACCTGAAGACTATATTCGTTGCCGGCATGGGATTTTTTTCCGACGCTTATGATCTCTTTGTCCTGTCTACAGCTTTGCCTGCGATAGTAGCGGTTTTTGGAATTTCATCAACCAGCAACCTCTTCGGTGCTTCCACCGTCAACTTTCTGGGTACGAGCCTGTCAGCAGTGACTATTGAGGAGGGGCTTATCGGAGCTGCCGCTCTGTTCGGAGCATTTGTCGGAGCAATAGTTTTTGGCAGAATAGCGGATCTCAAGGGAAGAAAATATACATACGGAGTGGAGATGAGCATTCTAGTCATCTTTGCCCTGATTTCGGCGTTTTCTGTGAACATACCGATGCTCATAATCTCAAGGTTCATCCTTGGAATAGGAGTTGGAGGAGACTACCCCATAAGCTCCACGATAATGAGTGAATATTCTAACGTCAGGAACAGGGGAAAAATGGTAGCGTCTGTTTTCGCCATGCAGGGTTTCGGCCTGCTGACCGGATCGCTCATCGGAATTGTTGCTATACATTTCCTGCCTCTTGGAGAAGCTTGGAGATTCATGCTTGGGTTCGGTGCCGTACCTGCCGTCTCGGTTATTTACCTGAGGAGAAAGATAAGGGAAACACCAAGATACAAGTTGCAGGTACAGGGGGATGCTAGCGGAGCGGCACTGTCCGTGAGTGATGCAACCGGAAAAATTGTACAGACCTCCGGACCGGTTAAGGTGTCGAGGATAGGTTTCCTGGACACCTTCAGGAAATACAGGCTGCTTATCCTTGGGACAGCTGGATCCTGGCTCCTATTCGATATGGCGTTCTATGGGACCTCGGTTAATTCCGGCCTGATACTGCAGAGCATAGGATATGGAGCGGTGGCAGGTAATATACACCAGACCATTCTCAATATAGCGGTAGGAAACTCTATACTGGCTGCACTGTTTGAAGTCCCTGGTTACTGGATAGCGGTAGCCTCCATTGATAAAGTGGGGAGAAAGAAGTTGCAGTGGATAGGTTTCAGTGTAATGGCTGTCGCTTACCTTATACTCGCATTGACGTACACTTCAATAGTAACTAGCCTGGCTCTTTTCCTTTCCGTGTACGGGATCTCTTTCCTCTTCGGGAATATAGGACCTAACACTACGACATTCGTTCTGCCGACAGAGTTGTTCCCAACCCAGTTTAGAACAACTGGCCACGGTATAGCTGCTTCGATGGGAAAATTAGGAGCCGGGATATTCACGTTCCTGGAACCAGTGCTGCAGTTTGTTTACAAACTTCAGGGCGTGCTAGCTATCTTAGTGGCAGTCTCCCTGCTTGGAGTGATACTGACTTTGCTGACCATAACCGAGACGAGGAATCGGTCACTCGAATCAACCTCTGCAAGACCTACGGACAAGCTTCCTGACTGATCCCACACAAACAATTTTTTTCTATTTTTTCATATAATTATTTATTTCAACACTTATTTGAAGCGTTTTTGGGTTAGTTTACACTTGCAAAATATGTGTTTTGACTGTCGTCTTTTATAGTAGACGAGCGCCCATAATCCTGTGGCAGCGTGTGTCGGTGCCTGCTTACCCAAGGAAGAATTGTGATTTTTCTGTATTCTCCCCCTTACCAACCTTGACTTTCTTCCAGTCACTCTTCGTGTGTGGCTTTCCCTTCAGCGCCTGGAGATAGTTATAGGCTGACAGGGCCGCTATCGCTCCCTGACCCGCAGATATAACAGCCTGCTTGTAGGCTACGTCAGTAACGTCTCCGGCAGCAAATATTCCAGGCATTGAAGTGGATCCGTCCTTGTTTGTTATTACCTCGCCCAGCCCGTTCATGCTAACAATCCCCTTCAGGAATTCCGTCTTGGTAACGTAACCCATCTCTATGAACAACCCGTTCACCTTCAGCTCCTCAGGAGGCGCATTCTTGTTTTCCAGATCGACTGTGAGTATCTTTTCCAGTTTCCCGGATCCTTTGATTTCCTTTATGGCCCTGTGGTTTAGAAATTCTACATTGTCCTTTTCCCTGAGATTGTTTATGGTCTCTTCATCGCCTATGGGCGACTTTCCCCTCAGGATGACAGTTACCTTTCTGGCAAGATCTGAGAGCATCTGGGCAGCTTCCATTGCCGGGTCCCCGAGCCCGACAACCGCAACATCCTTTCCCTTGAAAAGTGGGCCGTCGCATATGGCACAGTATGAGACTCCCTTTGCCTTCAGTTCTTCCTCGCCCGGAACGCCTAGGTCCCGCGGAGTCTTCCCAAAAGCCATTATAAGTGCGCACGTGATGAAGCTGTTATTGGTGGTTACTATCTCGAAGCAGCTTTCCTCTGCATAGTTTATCTTCCTGACCTCATCATAAAGGAAGACTGCTCCATACAGCTCACACTGTTTCTTTATCTTGTTCATCAGATCAAATCCACTGATGCTTTCAAACCCGGGATAATTTCCAATCTCGTTAGTGAGAAGTGCCTGTCCTCCAATATCTTTGGTAATGACCAGCGTCTTAAGTGCCTGCCTTGAAGTATACAGAGCGGCAGTCAGGCCCGCTGCGGCACCGCCAATGATTATCACGTCGTATTGATCATCCATCTCTATCTGTTACAGATTTTATGAGCTTATTAAAAATGTATGTTTATGATGCCACACGGAAATGAAACTTTAGTTTCCGAAGATGAATGCGTCAGATAGATAGGGGTTGACTCTTTTTTCATCATCAAGGGTGGTGAAATCGCCATGCCCCGGAAACAGCAGATGATTCCCGCTGATTTTCCTGAACCTGTCCAGTGAACGCCTCATATCAGGGATTGACCCGCCAAAGTCAACCCTTCCAATTGTTCCCTTGAAAACGGTATCTCCGGTGAACAGCCCCGCCTCCGACATAAAAATGGTGCTCCCGGGAGTGTGGCCCGGGAATGCCAGTGCCTGGATTCTTGATCCGCCCACCCTGAACTCATGGCCATCCTCAAAGGTTCTGGTTTCAATGTTCCCGTTCATCATGAATCCGGTCAGGTCAATTGACATTTTGCCTGCCTCCCCAAGCATTTCTTTGTCAGCTGAATTTATGTGCAGTTTGAGGCCGTATTCATTGAGAAAATCCCAGGCACTGAACACATGGTCGAAATGTCCGTGTGTTGCCACGACAAGCACAGGTTCAAGGCTGTTGGCAGAGATGAATTTTTCAACCAGCCCAAAATCCCCTCCGGGGTCAATGATAGCGCATTTTCCGCCATCCTGCAAAATGTAGCAATTGGTGCGAAGCATTCCTACAGGGATAGTATCAATTTTTATCATTCCCAAACCCGCTTTATCAGGAAAGCACGAACTCTACCCTCTTGTTGTGAGCTCCCTTGCTCTGGATGCTCCTGAAAGTTATTTCTCCGACCTCCCTGGTGTTGGATACGTGCGTACCGCCGTCAGCCTGGGTATCAAAGCCGGAAATGTCTATTATGCGAACCCTGTCAAGTGATTTTATCAGCTCCCTGCCAGGTGCGGTCCTTGCAAGACCCGGGATACGCTGTGCTTCATCGCTGCTGATCTCCCTCGCGTAGATGTTGTGATTTGACGAAATGACCTCATTGGCTTTGCCGATGATTTCTTCCGCCATCTCCCTGGTGATTCCCGGTAGATCAAAATCCACCCTTGCCCTGTCCTCGTAAATCTGGCTGCCCGTAATGAGCCCCCTGTCAGAGTAATCTCTGTTGACTACCCCATCAATGATGTGTATTGCTGTGTGGTATCTCATATGAGCATACCTTCTGTTCCAGTCCAGAACTCCATGTACCTTTGCTCCAGGCTGCGGCAGGCTGCTCGAGGAAATTCTGTGCCCCACGTCGTCTCCAACCTTGATCACGTCAGCGACATCGTAACTTATGCCGTCTGTAACCAGAATTCCTGTATCGTTAGGCTGGCCGCCGCCTGTAGGATAGAAAGCGGTTCTGTCCAGGGATACCATATCCCCTTCTATTGCAACAACCGTTGCGTCAAACTCCCTGAGGTACATATCATTGTGATAAAGTTTAGCTGCCAATGAAAACTGTATTCCGGTATGTTAAAATAATGTTTTGCAGCTTCTATGACGGAAATTGACCGTTAATTATAACGATTACCAATCTAAATGCACGATAAATCTATTCCTCAAATTGGCCATGATATCACTGGTATACGGTGATTCACGGAGTGAGTTGCCAAAGATCGTCCCAGTTCTACTGTGAACAAGCTCCCCGACCCTTTTCTCTGTCATTCCATCCTTCTGGAAAGGCTTCCTGTATTTCGCAAATACAGCACCCATGTCACCGGAACCGAATACAATGTCCCTGTATTCCTTGTTCCCCACATTCTGGAAGAGTGCCAGCTTCTCACCACCCTGTGCCAGGATGTTTCCTGTTGCAATGTTACCGCATCTCTTCCTCACGTTTCTCCTTATCTTCCGGAAGAATATTTCCATACCGTTGTTTGTTCTTGGTATTGTGCATTCGGGATTCTGCTCCTTGTCATTGGTAGATACCCTGGCATAGTGACCCACGATCATGACGTCATAATTCTATGCATTACTATACATAGCGTCTTAAGTAATTGCGCATAACTGTTTTAGCTCGCTGTTCGGTCTGAAATGCCTGTCGAACTCACTTTGAATGGCACTTTTCAAATCATTGAGCATCTGGAAATACCTGTTGTGTGTTGCATGTCTCTTTATGTCTTTCCAGACTCTCTCTATTGGATTCAGTTCAGGCGAATATGGAGGAAGAAGCAGCAGATCCGTTCCTGTAAGAAATGCATAATCGCTGATTATGCCGGCATGATGATAAAGTGCATTGTCCAGTGCAAAGACACTGTGTGGAAATATTCTGCGGGCAAGGGATAGAAATTCAAGAAAGGTGAAGGCGTTGAATCTCTCAGTGATCTGTGTAATGAGCCTTCCGTCGGAAATCCTTACAGCTCCGAATACGCTTATGCCCTTTCTGTTGGGTTCCTGAAGCACAACAGGATCGGATTCTTCTGGAGGATACCACGCCCTTATTCTGGTGCCATGCTGATAGAAATGACACTCATCCATGAAGACAATTGATTTTCCTTCCATAAGAAGGGCTAGGAGTTTTTTTGAAATTCAACTTTCTTCTCCGCGTCTCCCTTTGCTATAAGGGGTCTTAGCTTTCTCAACCTAAATCCAAGTTTATGAAATATTCTCTGGCACTGTCTTGTTCCAATATCCATGTCATATCTCTTCTTTATGTGATGGCTGAGAAGCTTTCCGTCCCAGAGGTTCCGTGAATACCCCAGATCCATGGGGTTCTTCCTGAGATCTAGGGATATGCTCTCCATGATGTCTGATAACCTGGGGGGTCTTCCTGATCGCATGGGTTCCCTAAGCCCCTCGAATCCCTCCCTGAGAAATGTGTTGACCCAGTTCTCTATGCTTTTTGGACTGTTTCCAATCACACTGGAAACGCCGTACGGGCTCATGCCATTGGCCACAAGCAGGATTCCATGGAGCCTGTGGTCGTACTTTGATTCATCGCTGCGTCTTATCTCTCCTATTATTTCCTTCTTCCTGTCATCCGAAATTCTAAGCCTCTTCATGGTACAAACAATGAGTGAATGTATTTAAACTATGCGTAAACACTTCTGGCGTCATGTATAAATGGTGTTCTGTTTCGAATAAGTTGAAAAAAGTCCCCGATGGGCACAGTGAGATTTTACCGCCACCAAACGGTCCAGTCTCATTCACATTAAGGAGGTTAGTCCATGACTAGTTCTAATCATACGGATGGGGTTAATAAGGGTAATGACGTTTAATTTTATCCCGACCTCTTATAATTTGAGTTAAGCCCTAATTTCAGAGGTTAGCCATTATATTTCTTGTCCGTAAAGCCTAAAAGTTCAAGACACCAAGAGAAGCCTCTATTATAGCACCTATAACCAATAATACAATTGATAAAATAAAATAATACCCTGCATTGATAACTAACTCTTTAGCTCGATTAAAGAAATACTCGGATTTCTGGTTTCTTGCCATAGATTGTATATACGACAGCATTATGTCTGTTATCACCATAGAAATAGCTATGCCAAACGCGTATCCCATGGTTTCAGGGAAGAATTGCGGTAATATGTACTTGACAAACGAAGACGCATGAGGACCGCTGTTTAGTGATGCCATAAACGTTGTTTCAAGTATATTCGAGTAGAATAATATTACAAATGTTCCTGTGAACAGACTAAATCCCCCAATAATGTACTGAGAAATGTCCAGGGTTATATTATTACGTAAAACGGTGTTGAAAAAATTCCAGTAATTAAACGATGCGTTTGTGGTAGTGGTTCCAGATACTAGAGGAGCAACGGGAGTGATAAATACGTAGATTATCAACAAAATGAAAAAAATAGAATAATATGAGATAAGGGAAGCCAAAAGGTATTGAAAAAACAGTGTTCTTTTGGTATCCTCACCGTTTTTGAGTGTAATTAGTTGAAACTTATAGTCGTATAAACTCTGCAGAAATTTCCTGTTTCTTAATACAAACAATGAATTGATAAAATTGGAGATAAAGAATGCCTTTATGACATCCCTTAGTAACAAAGTTGTAAGTAGTTTACCATCGGGTATAAGGTATTTACTGATTATTTTCACTTTAAAAAGTGATTGAGAAATACCGAGATTTGTTACCGAACCAAAAAAATAATAGAATAATGACAACGAAAATAGGATAAGAATATTTAACAATCCAGAATAAGTGTCAAAGATATGCAAAAACCCCTCAACAAAGCTTACCTTATATGAAAGGAAAAACCCCAGGAATACTGCTTTAATATTCAATGACAACGCTATCAATGAAGTTAAGGAGACCAAAAGCGATTGCTCTGTAACATAAATCAGGAATCTTTCGCTAATATCAAGGGGTTTCATTATATTCACGTATTTTAGTTAATCTTTTATTTATTTGCCTTAGCATACTATTGAATCTAAATCCACGTACATACTGACCTTGGTAATTTAATGTTTTGACCAATCCAGACGATACAAAATCCTTTTTAAGCACCTGTATGGAAAATATGTCACACTTTGTTTCTTCTCTGGGAACAATTATGACCAAGAGTAAATATATAATTGCTACAAAGACAAGAGAGCCTATAATTATTTTTAATAATAACGAGATCCGGGTTCCGTATAGAAATATGGTTAACAGTGCAAATATAATTGCACCTACCGAAAGGAGCATTGCGATAGCCAAAATTTTTCTTTTTAAATTATCATTTTCTATGAAGTGATACAATTCGTGAAGAATTACTGCATCCATTTCATCATTGTTTAAACATCTCAAGAAATCGTCTTTAATCAGGATCTTTGGTGTTTTAGAATCATGGAGGCCCACCGGAGACTTATTGAAGAAATTGAAAGAGCTATATATGTAAATATCAATTTTCTTGATTTCATCATTCTTGTATGTTAATTTGCCATATTTTTCTGTATATATCTCAGACAGTTCATAATCCATATCGGCATTACGTGGTTCGCTCAGGTAACCCCATTTTTTTAAGTATCGGTAGTATAGAATGCCCAATTCGGCAGGAAAAATGAAAATAGGTATCGCTGACAGTACAACCGTTTCTACTTTACTTGGATGTTCAAAAATAAAATTCTGAAAAATCAAAAGCATAAAAAGAGTAAATAATGAAACAATAAAGTAGGGCTTAAAAAATAATTTAAAACCCTCCCTTTTATTTCTATCACTTCGCATTTTATATCTTCGGATGTTGTATATCAATATGAAATTATTGCAACCGCCATTGCCCCTAAGATTACCAGACCTACCGGATTGGTCAGGTCTAATCCAAGAATTGCGATTATTGCAACCTCACTCCAACCGCTTGCAAGTATGGCATATCCTATTGCGGCTAGTACATCACTCCCCACATAAATCCCATAGCTGGTGAATAAACTAACCAGAAAATCCACTAGGGCTTGTTCAGTCGGAGTTGCTCCCCAGTGTGTTAGTTCGAAATCAATCAGGTTGCCCATTCCGGATATACCCGAGGCTGACTGGACTTGAATGTTGCCTATACTTCCAAATTCCAGCGGTATTGCGTTTCCTTCCGCGGCAAATATAACGTTATAGATTGGAACTCCCGCTGTCACCAGTAGAATACCCACCACTGCTATCGCTAGTATGCCTTTCTTCCAGTTATTCTCTCTTCTTTTCCTCTCAAAGATTCCAGTCTCTTGCGTCTGGGAGTTCAGAAAAGACTGGAAAATCGGGTTTATGCTATAGCTTTCCATTACTTGATACAAACCATAGAACGATTTAAACATTGTGCAACCTTCTGCCCTGTTGAACAAATCCCTCCTGAAGCTGAGGTTATTCCATGATCTTTGGTTTCCCCCGCTGCTTTCTCCTTATTATCCCTTATTTTTCACCTTAACCTCCTCTTTTGCACCCTGATTTATGTAATCATATATCCACAACCTCTGGTATCCCTCTGCCTAAAGACCTTTAGCAGACCTGCTCATACAGTTCTCGCTGAATTTCCTCTTCACTGCTGAAAATATGCCCTCTGTTCCGGGCCATCTCATTCCATAGCTGTTCTCCCCTGCCCATGTTTTGTACCCTTTCTCTTGATATTCCCTGATAGTCCTTCTCCTGTGTTTCGATCCCCTGTACCGATCAGTGGAGGCGTTCTTCCTTATCTTTATGGCCGCCTTTGCACTGATGGAATGCAGCAGGTCGAACAGATCGTTGGTGTCAAATGCACCGTCACCGTAGAATCCCTTTACCCCGATGCCATTCATTACCGCTTTCCTTATGTGTCTGGAGGCGGTCTCAGGTTCAGGCGAACCAGTACCCTCAATGTGTGATTCTATTCCGAGAATCTTCTTTGTCTTCACGTCCGCTGTTATTATTATGATAAGGTGCTTTCTCCTCTTCCTATCCGGATCACCATACTTTGTGATCCTGTACGATCCGGCGTTGTTCGTCTTCAGTCCTGTGCCATCCGTACCGATCTCCGCATATTCAAGACCCGAGATATCCAGATCCGGTTTCATGTCATGTATGCGGTTCCATATGGTGGTGTAATCACCATAGTTCGGTATTGTTCCAAGACCAGCAAGTGATCCTGCCATGCCCTTCAGGCTGCGGTAATCAAGGTATTGCTTCCATAGCATCATGAACTGCATGAACGATTCCGGAAACCGGCAGGGTGATCCCCTCTTTCCCCTATTCATCTTCATCAGTTCAATATCCCACTGATCCACGAAATCAATGTCAAAGATCATCTTTCCCCTTATGACAAGCTCCTCGTTGTATTCTTTCCAGTTCCTCTTGTCTTTGTAAGGTTATTCCAATCTTGGCATATGACTTGCGTATACCACAGTCATATATTTTATCAACAGAAACCTTCGGTTATTGTGGAAACAGCAATCTTGACATCGTTCACCCTGATCTATGAGGGCAGGAGCAAGGGGGATGTCTCGAAGTTCCATCGTGATCTATACGGGTGTGAGAGCTACTCGCACTAGGGAAAATACAGGTCAAGGAAGAGTGGCTTCCTGGACGGTGTCAGGAACATACGCTATTCCAAGGGCATGTTCATGATAAGAAAGGAGGATTGGGGAAAGGTTGTTTCTTAACGGGGGGGAAAAGACGCAATCGTGGTCCTGTGGGAAGTGATTCCCGACAGGAGGGAAAGGAACTGCTGGAACTACAGGTCAATTAAATATCTATTCAACACAGCACTATAGTCT
>DAICSO010000027.1:0-18936 GCA_027368075.1 bacterium | reverse complement strand
GCCACGAGCCCACTGGCAAGTTATCATATATGAAATTTAATACTTTCGCAGGGAAGGCGTCACATACCTTCTCGTTTAGCTGCCTTTGAAAAGGATGCCTCTTTCGCAGGTATAACGCTTTCTGCCAAACTCCAGCCTGTCTAACATTATTTATCTGAATAAAGCATATCATAACTGATGTACAGGGTAAGGGTCCGGGTTAATGATCCAGAATTTTCGAGGTACCTTTCCACAATGCAGCCTGAGCAGGATGACCGGGTGGGCCGGGGTAAGATGACATTCGTAACCGGTGAGGATTCCTATATTTATATAGAAGCACCTGATTCAGTTTCATTAAGAGCGAGCGTAAGTTCGCTGACCCGGTGGCTAATCATGATCGAGAAAATATTGAAGGAAGTGAAATAGATGGAACCTAATTTAAGCGCTTATTTACAGAACCAGATCAAGCAGGCACAGCAACTTGAGACCCAGATAGAACAGGTCGCTACCCAGAAATACCAGCTGGACGTGAGAATTAAGGAACTCGACAAGACCATTAAGGAACTCAATGGCATTAATGACGGAGTCAAGGTATTCAAGAATGTAGGGCCAGTACTGTATGAGGTGGAGAGCAGAAAGAAACTGATAGATGAACTCTCAGAACAGAAAGAGCTGAGCGAAATAAGGATCAAGACACTTGAGAAGCAGCAGGCCTCGCTGGAGGAAAAATACAGGGAACTGGAAGAGATTCTTAAGAAGAAGTACGATGAAGCCCGAAAAGGCAAAGCATGAAACAGACCGGGAGAAAGATACCTCAGGATGATACCCCTCGTGTAAACCTACCAATAGGAAACGTGGGGATAGATGGTTACAAGACCCCAATTAAGCTTGTCTTTGGCGGGAAGCGAACTGAGTCGATTGCAACTGTATCGGTCAGCGTTGATCTCCCAGCAGAAATGAGGGGCGCACACTTTTCCAGCATGCTGGATCCCGTTATTTCTGAGATAGGAAAACCTGTTGAGAATACCTTCGAGATCGTACGACGCATTGCCAGGCTTGTTCTTAAGAGCAATCCATACAGCAAACATGCGGCGGTTAAGATTGAGGCTACATACCTGAGGGAGTTTGATGGCACCAATAAAATGAAAAGTTATGTTCCATACAAGATTGAGTATTCCAGCGAATCAAGATCGGATGGGACTGAGATAAATTCATTCGTGCTGAGAACAACAATATTCACGGCCTGCCCCTGCACAATGGAAGGAACTAGATCGATTCTTGCAGAAAGATACCCAGATCAAGCCGGCTTCCTGAATAAGATACCTGCAGTTACCCATAGCCAGCGCAACAGGCTTTCAGTCACAATATCCAATTTCAGGACTTATGTCCCTGAACCTGACAGGATCATTGAACTGATAGAGTCGGTATCTGGAGGCCCACTTGCAAGCGTCCAGACAGACAGGGAATCGGACCTGTTCGTCCTTAGGAACCACGAAAATCCACGCTTTGTCGAAGACGTGGCCAGAGACATAGCAAGAGCGATCTGTAATGGAATAGACATGCTCGAAGATGACGCCATAATCAGAATAATGTCGCGAAGTGAGGAAAGCCTGCACAATCATGACGCGTTTGCCGATATTGAGCTTACTGCCGGCGAGACAAGAAAATATTCATGAAATAACAACGGGCTTGCCGTGACCGGGATAGACTGTCACACCGTGGAACTGCAAAATCCGATCCCTGGATTTTTCTGCCGCGGGGTAATCCAGTGTGAAGGCCCTGTTTATTTCCATTTTTCCGTTCCTGACACTCACCGCATCGCCAACGAAAAGTGCCTTCAGTGAAGGAAAATAATATGATGTGCTGCCCGGCGTATGGCCCTTCGTGTCCACGACCTGCAACCCTTGAAGGCTGAGTTTCGATACCAGATTGACATCCGTCACCGGTTTTGTCCTGGCGATCGAACCTATCAATTTTGACCTTAGGCTCTTTGCAGGTATAATTTTAGAATGCCCGGCGATAACCTCAGCTTCAGAGTCCGGCACATATATCTGCGGGTGGAACTCCTCTGATAGGATGAATAACCCTCCAACGTGATCCGGATGGTAGTGAGTGATCAGTATCAGTTCAGGACTTACTCCGATATTGCGGTAAAAATCGATGATTTTTTTTCCTGAACCTTTCATTCCAACATCTACAAGGACGGCTTTACCTTCCAGATTGACAGAGTAGCAGTTCGCAATGGTGCCGTCTATAAGTTCGATGTTTTCGCTGATTTGCATTCCAGCACCTCCGTTCTATGCTTCGGCAAGTCTCTTTATCATCTTGACGACACTCTGCACGGCATCCTTTGCCATTTCTATCCTCGCCTGTGCCTGCAGCCTTGTCTCGCCTGGACCTGATATTCCCAGAGCAACCGGTTTTGAGAATTCGATCATGAGATCTTCAATTTTCCTGGCAGAATTCTGCATTATAATCTCGTCGTGTCCAGTTTCCCCCTTTATGACAGCACCCAGTGTAACTACCCCATCCACTTCCTTGTATTGAAGGAGCTTTTTAACGCCAAGTGGTATGTCAAATGTCCCGGGGACCTTGATTGTCCTGAATATATCTACACCAAGAAACCTGGCTTCCTCAATAGCCCGCTCCAGCATCATGCTGGTTATGTCGAAGTTATATTCCGATACTACTATTCCTATTTTCATAACAACACCTAGTGCCTGTATGCGCCTGAACCGCTGCCTACGGAACCTGCATCCTCGAATCCCTGCCTGAGTCCCTGGCCTGCTGATTCGATCAGCTTGTCAGGGTTGAATAAGAGGAGATAGACATTCCTGGCATGCTCCCTTGATCTGCGATCACATAGCCAGGCGAGTTCCTTCCCGTCCTTCGCCTCATCTTCATGCACAAAAACCTCTATTATGTGTTTTCCGTGCATCAGCTGAACCTGTATCAAACCGGTGGACGCGACCTGGGCAGATGCCTTGTCAACAGGCTTTGGTCCAGGCATGCCGCATGCTATCACAATGTCGCACCCCCTCGAAAACAGTATGGAGGATGCAACAGGCAGGTCCTTTATCCCTGGAACGGTATAACGCAATATCCTGAATCCTGTTCCCATTGAGTTGAGTTCATCTATCACTGAAGCACCCATGTCGAACCTGGCAAATGTGGTGTCAGCCACGCCTATCATCTTCATAGCCTGTTCTCGATCTCCTCTAGAAGTTTTCTTCTTATCTGTGAAGAACTCTGGATTGTGTCGGATTCAAATCTTGAAATGCGCTCAACGCGTACATTCAATCCCATTTCATCGCAACGCTTTACAATTGAATCCGTATTGAATTTCTGGTCAAATCCAAGGGTTATTACGTCTGGTCTGACGTCAGAAACTGTCTGGAAGATATCACCTTCATGGCCAAGAATGGCATGATCCACCATTCTGAGTTCTGAAACGAGCTGCAGCCGGGTTCCCTCGCTAAAAATAGGGTTTTTTCCATTCCTGGCAGCAGTGGAATCCCTAGCAACAACTACGAACAGTTCATCACCCAATTTCTTCGATTCCTTCAGGAAATGTATGTGCCCCAGATGAATTATATCGAAAACTCCCGTAGCCATTACTCTGGTCATTCAACCACGAATCGATAATCTCCTTTCCGTCTATAAAACTTAGCGAATGTTCACGCGCAAATTCCATGGCTTCAGCCCTGGTCATTGAATTACCGGTATCGCTGAGCATCTCGACGATAGTTGCCGAGGGGGTAAGGCCAGCTTTCTCTACCATATACGTGCTGAGTTCAGTATGCCCTCTCCTCTCGCTGAAATAACCATCTCTCGCAATCAGGAGTATTACGTGTCCGGGAGCCCTGAATAACTTCGCGAATTCCTTGCTTATATCGGGCATTCTCTTTGAACTCGAGATGAATCCTGCAAGCTCAGATATAGTCAGGAAACGATCCCTGTCTGAAATACCGGTGAACGTGGATCTGTGATTTATTGTCAGGCTGAATGAACTGTTCTTGTCATATTTCATGTCGTCTGCCCTTGTTATCTCAGAATCCTTCCCATACTGATTTCTAAGTATGTCTTCAAGATAGAACAGCCCGGACTGCCTGGCAAAATCGCCTTTTACGGTGGTGCATATGAGGCCCCCGCCATTTTTTCTCATGAAACGAACAATTTCGGGTGTGATGAATTGGGACGGGACAACTATATCTGTCTCGCCTTCGCGATCAGATGCGTCAAAAATGAGTATGGGTCTCCCGCTAGCGAGACTCCCTAAAGATTCGTCTATCATACGTTTTCCCCTGATGATCCCTATGTTAATTATAAATATTTGCGTAATTACCCAATTATGAGTAGTTATAAAATTTGATTTAAAAGATAATAAGATGGCAAATGTTACTGCACTGTTGATACTGAGACATTTCTATCTGGAGGATCTTGCCGAGATAAAGCGGCTTGAGAATCAATCCTTTACGGTAGGGCCATATTCCAGACGCATGCTCAGAAAGATATTCAGCTCACCTGGGTCCTTCAATGTCATAGCTGAAGAGGAGAAAAGGATCATGGGGTATGCGGTGGCCATGCCCATGGAACAGGGAGTGTTCGACATAGAGAGCATCGCTGTGCATCCTGATTCACAGAAGAAAGGAATCGGAGCCATATTGCTTTTTGAGATAGAGAAGCAGATGAAGCAGAGGGGGGGAAAAATATCCATTCTGGAGGTCCGGGATAAAAATGAAAGCGCTATTAAATTCTACAAGGATCATGGATATGAAATAACTGGACACCTTGACAACTATTATAGCCTGAAGCACCATGAAAGCAGAGGGGCATACAGGATGGCCAAGAATCTTTAAGGCAGGCCGTGAAGCGCCCCCTCTATTTCCTTTACCGAATCTTTCCTTGCCGAAACTATTATGCTGCGAGTATCAAGAGTCTCTCCCAGAGCCCTAACGAGAGGGGATATATTTTCAATCTGGTCCGTTCTTCCACCCCTCATGGCCCTGATCTCACTTTTAATGCGATCCTTGCCTGAAAAGCTGATTGGAGGAATCACATCGACAATAAAGGCTGTATTGGCAAGCGATTCAAGTGCCTCGTTGATGGCCATAAGCTTATGTGAGGAGTAATTGTACTGTTTTACACGCTTGAACAACCTCCGGTTGAGTATGTCCTCAATTATCCCCGATGACTTTTCCCGAGCCCTCAGAAATTCCACGAACTCCCAGTCATTCATGCTGAATGGATCCACGGGCCTTTCGCCAGCAGATGACAACGCTATGCCAAGCATATTCTGGGCAATTCTTCCCGTTTTGTGAAAATAAACAGAATTGTACATCAGCACCCTTGAGATAAGAAGTGATTCAGCAGAGGGTATCCCTTTCTCCTCGATTACAAAAGTGTCCTTATCCACCCGAATGGTGTTTATTATCCTCATGTGATCCACCAGCCCTATGGCAACTCCGGTGAAAAAAGCGTCCCTCCTCAGGTAATCAAGCTCATCGGCATCTATGCTACCGCTTACGATAGATGATATCAGCGGGAATTCCCTGCTGCCTTCCTTCACGATCTTTCCGACCAGTGCGGGGTCTATGGAATATCTCTCGAGAATGGCTGGAATGTTACTGCCAGAATATTCCCCAGAACCTGAAATAATGCTACTGCCAACACCCTGATGGTCTTTGCCGTAAAGCTTCAAGAAAATCTCCTCAAGGCTGTGGCTCATTGGTGGGTGCCCTATATCATGAAGAAGGGAGGCAGCCAGGAGCAAATCCCTGTCTTCAATGTGGAAGTACTCTCCCATGAGGCTTGCAATGTAATAAGTACCGAGGGAATGCTCGAATCTGGTGTGGTTCGCGCCTGGAAATACAAGGTTCAGAAGCCCCAGCTGCTTGATGTACCTCAATCTCTGGAACTCCGGTGTATCTATCAGTTCCTCAACAAAACCCTCCACTTTTATGGGCCCGTTTATAGGGTCCTGAATTATTTTGGACATCCTTCCTCCGGATACAATAACGCTGAACTCACCAGGGTCGGGCCGAATGTCCTGTCAGGTGCCCCCCATCTCGTCTCTGTCCCGCACCCCTTCAGCATCAAGAGTCCAGAATACCGTTGCTCCCTTCCGGACCTGGCGGAGTCTCCTGGTAAGCCAGCCCGGCAGTCTCCTTTGAGTCTGCCTTGCTGGTCCTTCGATCCAAAGGGACAGAATTTCACGGACTCCATGGGGCCTGGCAGAAGTCCGGTTGGTCTTCCCTGGCTGTCGCCCCCGCATATAGACTTCGGGTAACAGGAAGTGCCTAGCTTCCCGGCCAAGTTCAGCCTGACCATATCGATAGTTTTGATAAAATACTTTTCCGAGAATTGACGATTGCGAAATTATTATATGGTAAGCTAACTTCACTTATAGTAAAATAACTTACGGTGAATACATGATTACAATTCAAAAATACGTGATAGCCATCATTATCGCTGCTCTGATGATTACGTCCGGAATGTACGTCTACTCGCTGGAAAACAGCGGATCTTCCCACGGAAACATTGATCTGGTTTCAATCGCAAACCCTAACGGCACGATGCAGACAGTCAACCTGAACTACTCCAACAGCTATATGATAAGGCCCGATAACTTTACGGGGAATGCCTACACCTTCACTGAACCCATTACAAAAATTGTATCCCTTGCGCCATCCCTGACCTCGACACTATATGGACTTGGAGCTTTTGATAAGGTTGCTGGACGCGATCCCTTCTCAACATACCCTCCAAATCCACCCCGACCAATCGCGACCAGCAATTCAGGTTATGACATTTCGCTTGAAGAAATTGAGAATATCTCACCTCAACTTGTGGTTGCACCTGGATTGGGGTATTATCCAGCAAATGAGGAAAATGCCATAGTAAACACACTCCACATTCCGTTCTTGGTCATGAACCCGGAGAACATTCAGCAGATAGAGAACCAGACTTTGGAGTTAGCGCAGCTGACAGGCACTATGAGCAACGCTTCACTGATAATCCACTGGATGCAGGGTAACCTGCAGAATTTCGCGGGGCATCTGTCCAATTTGACCGCTGAACGGAGCATCTTCTACTACCTTAGCACACCCGGCTACTGGACTGCTGGAAATGATACCTTTATAAATCAATTCTTCACCATTGCGCACCTTCATAACATAGCAGCCAATGCCAGCGGATATTACGTGGATTCCGGCGAGAATATAACCGCAGCACAGCCCCAAATCATCCTTCTCGACCAGTACGTAAACTACTCCAAGGTTGTGAGTGAACCTTTCAACAGCACTCCCGCATTCAAGAATAACAGGGTTTACACAATATTCAATGATAATTTCTTCAATGAACCGGATTTCAGGGTAATATACGCAATCGGCTGGCTGATCTCAAAGGCCTATCCGGATAATTACAGGATGAGTGACATATCCAAGTTTCCCATCACACTTCAGTATTTGCCGAATTATGATCTCTACGATGCCGTATGATGAAGAACATTAGCGCGTTAAAGGGTAAGTCCACAGCTTCGGGCAGGATTAAGGATATCCTATGGATATTCATAATTGCTGTCGTTCTCTTTATCACGACTATTTTTTCCACACTGCTGGGGCCGGTGAAAATCTCTCCCCTGACGGTATTCAACATATTTGTGTCGCAGATTCCGTTCGTTGGAGGGCTATCCCATTTCAGCATTCCTGAGACCAGCTATGTCATAGTGGTTTACCTGCGGGAACCGGAAATAATTGGCGCCATTATGGTCGGTGCCTCCCTCGGTACAGGCGGAGCTGTGGTGCAGAGCGTTTTCCGCAACCCCATAACAGAACCGTACATAATAGGAATATCAAGTGGCGCCGCTCTGGGAGCTGTTTCCGCGATTGTTTTTTCTCTCTCGCTTTTCGGACTTTTTTCGGTGCAGGTAATGGCGTTCATCTTTGCCCTTATCGTCGTACTTGCAGTATACCTCTTCTCATTCCATGGCTCCAGGACGCCACCCACCTATCTCCTGCTGACCGGCATATCAATCTCGCTCTTCATATCATCGATAGTCGGGCTGCTCATCTACACAAACATCAAGCTGGAAAATGCAGCATTCTTCTGGCTACTTGGATCACTTCAGGGAATAAGCTGGAGTGAACTGATACCTGTTTCAGTTGCGATTATAGCCAGCGTGGCCGTCATCTGGAGCATGAGCGGCCAGCTTAATGCATTTCAGCTTGGGGAAGCCTATGCGCATTCTGTTGGCATAAATGTGGAGAGGACAAAGGCCATGCTCATGGGAATTGTTGCCCTGAGCGTATCAGCCGCGGTCTCCATCAGCGGTCTGATTGGATTTGTAGGGCTCATTATACCTCATATATGCCGTCTTCTTTTTGGCGGGTCGAACAGGATAGTCATACCGACATCAGCACTGCTGGGGGCATTGTTTCTTCTGCTGGCCGATGATCTAGCAAGGACGGCAATAAATGGCGAGGTTATACCGGTGGGAATAGTGACGGGAATGATTGGAATACCCTTCTTTCTTTACCTCCTGAGGAGGATGGCGAGTGGTAGCTATGAAAATTGAGGTGCGTGATATTGAATATGGAAACCAGAATTTTCGCCTGAACGTAGACCACATAACGATCGATGATGGTTCAATAACCGGCATTGGCGGGCCAAACGGATCTGGAAAATCCACGCTGCTGAAGATCCTCTACGGATATCTAAAACCCATAAAGGGCACTGTACTGATCGATGGCAATAGCATCAACGAACTGAGGGGAGCAAAAGTCGCAGGAAAGATTTCAGTAGTGCAACAGGAAACCCCAACACCCATGAATTTTACGGTTGAGAACATCGTCTCAATGTCCAGGTACAGTGATCCGGTGGATGATTCGAAGGTGAGGGAATCCCTGGATAGGTGCGGAATTGCCCACCTCCAGCATCGGAAATTTGAGGAACTGAGCGGCGGGGAGCGCAGGCTGGTAATGATAGCGGGAGCTTTATACCAGGGCACAGAGATAATAATGCTTGACGAACCGACAACTTTCCTGGACGTTGACAAGGAATTGAGGATCGTAGACCTAATCGTCAACCTTAAGCGGCTTGGAAAGACCGTCATAGTTGTTCTTCACGATGTAAACCTTCTCTACAGGATTTGCAACAGGGTTATCATGATGAGGGATGGCAGAGTTATGGGGGAAGGGTATCCATCGAGAATGTTCACTCCTGATCTTCTTCGTGAGATTTACGGCTCCAGCTTCCTGAGTTTCACTACACCGGACGGGATCACCTGGACGCCGTACAACCATAACGGGGAGCAGCTGGAGGAAATCCTGGTCATAGAGGATGAATTTCCTCGGTTAGGCCTGTCATACAATCTCTGGAAAAATGGCATGGGTGTTGCGTCTTTTTCCGTCAAGGTTACTGATGCAGATCTTGACCTGCAGCTGGATGAAATACGCCACGCGTCTCAAAAATACAGATATGCTGTGATCACAAGCAGGGTAGTAAACGAACCGGGAAGGGGTATTGAAGAGCTAATCGCTGAGTTTTTCCGGGACGGAAAACTGCTTTTCCTGGTGGACTCCGAGAACGAATCCAGCATGGTTTCCGTGAGCGACAGGGAGAACTATTTCAGGATATTCGGTGTGGAGAAAACAGTCGCCGACATATGCCATGAAATAAAGGAAATCACGGCATCTACATCCCTATCCTATGGTGTCAGGAAGTAGGATCTCGCCTGCTCAAGATCGGCGGGGGTGTTCACATTGAAGGATCCGCCGCTTCTTATGTCAACAGTCTCAAAATCCATCGGAATGCCGAACAGCGGCAACCTGTTTATAACGGAAATACCGCTGAAGTTTCCGTTCAGCGTAAATGTTACCACACCTGCCCCGCTTCGCGTTCCGGCCTCCCACACTTCCCGGAACAGATTTTTATCAGCCGTCATCAAATCACCTGGGACCACAAGCCTGGGGACCTTGGCTAGAGAGGCAACGGCTTCGCCGATGTCTGTTTCGTAGCCTGAACCAGAGGTGTAAACTGTATCTATGCCATTTTCTTCCGCAAATTGGGTAACTTTCCTGTGCAGACGGGTGGTCGCTATAACAATCTCAAAGCCTGCATATGAAAGAATCTCAAACAGGTTTGCGATTAAGCTCAATTTCCCAATCCTGATCAGGCATTTCTCGGGATCCTGCATCCTGGTCCCCTTTCCGCCTGCCATGATTATTGCCGTTCTTTCCAACAGCTGTTAAGTGCCAATGGCAATTTATGATTTTCTCTGAGGACCAGAAGCGGGGGTCCTTTCCACAAGATACTGCTCCATTATCTGTTCCGGTGTGGTCACCTTATTCTCGAACCTCATGATCGGCCTGTTGTTGTACCAGAATACAAAACTTTCCGGCCTGCTGAATGTCCACCTGAAACGATCATAGTTCTGCCAGAACCTCGATAGAGAAAGATGATACCTGCTTCCCGCCCTGTCCGTTTCGACGTTCTCCACTCCCATCTTCATGATTGAATACTTAAGGTCAGTAGCGCCGTAGAGAACACTCAAAACGCCGTCTCTCAGGATAAGCCTGTTTATTTTTAGCTTGTTCTGGTCTACCATTGATCCTATTGAATTCATTGTTGCCTCCACAAGTTCCTTTGTTATTTTCCTTGACTCTATGAGCGAGAGAACCTTCCTTGTGGACATATCTATGCATATCAGGGCATATGGTGATTCGATGTTGCTCTGATGATAATCCATGAACAGGGTGTTGAAAGGAGGCTCAGCCGTGGATTTCTGGTTTTGACCATTGCCTGGTTTACGGTTCCTGATCATGTTCCTGTTTCTCATGTAGTTGTATATCTGATAGTAAGAAACATTCCTGCCCTTGCTTTTCAGAAGATAGAATATTGTCCTTGACCCGATTTTATAAGAGTTCCAGAGATCTTCGATTTCCTTTGCAGTGTTGTCTGGAATGGATTGGTCCCGGTGTTTGGCTTCTGCGGTATCTGTTCCCTCCCTTATGATCTGCTGGATGCGTCTGGGAGTAACTGAGAACATCTTTGCCAGGTCGCTCACCTTGTAACCGCCTTCTATGCTCTGAACAATGAACCTCTTATCATCAGTACTTAACATGATATCCGGATACCATCCATAGAATGAGATAAAACGGTTTTTTGCCCATGGACATATAGGCAATAGGTGAGGGGACAGTATCTGAATCTGTGTATGGGAAAAAACAGGGTTTTCTGACACCTGGCCACGAAAAATTTCGCATTCTTACCGTTTATAGTTTAAATACAAATCCATTCATATACACTAGTACCAGACAGAATACAGGAGTGCATATGAACATGAACAGAACCGTAGTAACTGTTAAGAGGTTGCTCAGGAAATATTTCAGCCTGAAGTCGGATGTCAAATCCGAGACGGGCATTGGAGTCCTTATAATATTCATAGCAATGGTTCTGGTAGCTGCGGTTGCCGCAACTGTACTTCTACATACGGTATCGGTGCTACAACTCAAGGCCACCGAAACCGGTACAACCACCATAAACCAGGTTTCTGGAGGTATAGAAATCAAGCAGATACTTGGCTTTGATAATGCTTCTCCCCCGGCAGCAGGTGGAGTGAAGGATATGGCAATCTTCGTGGGACCCCTGTCAGGAGCGTCATCGGTAAACCTGGCAAACGTGAGTATAAGTCTCTCGATCAACGGCATAACTTCTGTGCTGGTGTACAACAATTCACTCTTCCAGGATGTATCGCAGAACGGAACAAAGAACCTGTTCGGCCTCAGCGTATGGAACAACATGAGTGCAAAGCACAAGGATGCAACAAACTTTGGAGTCATTGCATTCTTCAACCCCACTGGGAGGTTGACGCCCGGATTCCCTGTCATCAGTGGGGACGATCAGGCAATAATAATACTCAATGTGACAAACGCATTCGGGACAAACATAACGCAGGGTATGACGGTGGTGGGCCAGCTCACCCCTGAAGCAGGAACACCAGCGCTGGTAGATTTCACGGCGCCTGAAGCTTTTAACTCGAAATCGGTAACGCTGCAGTAGACACCTCAGCCCTCCAAGGAGGGCACCCTTTATGGGTTATAATTTTAATACAGTGAAAAGCATCAGTGGAAAATGGCAAGGATTGAGAAATCAATAATAGATTCAGCTGTAGCATCTGCCGCTGCCGGGTTCATTATTGCTGGTGTTGGAATAACTATCCTTGTACATGGTTTCCTTTTCGGCCTGGTTGGCGTTGCATGGGGAACTGGTATCATAGCCGTTTCAATATTGTCGTTGTATTATCCTGGAAAGCACTTCATGCTTGGCTCCCTGATCATCATTCTTTCCATTGCCAGCTGGTACGGAACTTCAGGCGGGCTAATTATAGGTTTCATTATTGGAGTGATTGGCGGGTTCATGACGCTTTCCTGGCATATCCCGAGAAGGGGCGCGACGAAAACTCCGAACATTAATATTACGGATAGCACCTCCGAACTGAAATAGAAAGCAAGTGCCAGACGCTGCATCCCCTCCATGGAATGCTTGCCTTGCAAACTCGGATCACGGATTATTGCTTTTAAGTGTTGTTATTAATTCGCTTGCCTCCCATGATAAGAGTTCTTCCACAGACCCTTTCCTTGCCTTCTTAAGGTAACCCAACACCGTTTCACTGTTTTTATCTTTATTCTGCATATCTGTGATGAATTTCAATTGTTTGGAAGTAAGGGGCCGACCATCCATACGACCTGCATTCATAGCGGGCATGGACTTTAAATCGCTGATCAATTCGGAGGCTTCAATCATGGAAAGTTCGTCACTCACTTTCTTCCCTCTCGCATTTAAGAATTTGGCAAGATATGATTTTCTTACCTCGTCTGTGAGCAGATTTTGGATGAATGATAACTGTTTTTGGGAAGGGCTATCACCACCACTTTCAGTTTTTACGGTATTACCAGGCTGGGTTCTTTTGAGGATATCGATCAGTTCAGACGCCTCCCTTACCGACATCCCTGAAATTCTTGTCACGCTGTGAGCAAGAAGATATCTTTCCACGACTTCGTTGAGGCTAAAGTCCAGGGTAATCAGCCTGTTTATTAATGCTGCTTGCTTCTTCGTTGGGCCGCCTGCAGTCATATGTTCAGAACACCATCTCTTCCGAATTTATAAGGATGCTTGGATCTATCCATCCGGCTACCACCGATCCAGCTTATCGCCCTGTTTACGGAAACCGCACGCGTCAGAGAGCCCTCCAAGTATCACATCCACTGTTCCAAGAAAAGGGATTACGACGATCCGGCTTTTCCCATCATCGATGATCTTGAGTATCTCCTCGCGGGATCTTGCGTACCCTAACCTGTTTATATCCCTGCATACCGGCTGAAGTGATGCCGTAAAATTCTCGAAAAATTCAAGTTTAAGCTTGTTCCTCCCTCCAAGAATTCCCACATGCTTACTGATTGAACCGCTTTCCTTCTTCCACTGCTCCATTTTCTCCTTTATATAGGAAATAGATCCCGATGAAAATCCTTCATTAGTCCAGGAAACTTCACTGTCGATCATAACACAACCCTTCTTCACTGATCAGAATGCCCCGGCAACGAGTTCTCGTGTCTTATGCGCCTCACAAAATAGACGGGAACATTATCCTCGGTATTTACCTGCTCCAGATCAAACTTATCATTAAGGGCCTCGAAAAGACCTTTCAGTTTAGTGTATCCGTATGCCCTGGCATCGAAACCTGGATTTATTTTCCTGATGGATATGCCGATACATGTAAGTCTTGCCGTTCCTTCTTCCTGCTCGCACATTTCATAAGCCCGGTCAAGTATCAGGTTCAACTCTGCGCTCTTCAGAGATTCTTTTTTTGGCGACTTGATCTTTGTCCTGGTCACTTTCTCTGTGCCCTCAAGAATTTCAGTAAAAACGAACACATTGCATGCGTTCACAAGTGAGGCGGAGGTGCCATTTTTCCCGACACCCATCACAAATTTGCCATTTTCTCTTAATCTTGTTACAAGACGGGTGAAATCACTGTCACTTGATACGAGACAGAAAGCGTCTATTTCCTTGCTGTAAAGGATGTCCATAGCATCGATTGTCATAGCAAAGTCTGAGGAATTCTTGCCAGAAACATTGTGGAGCTGAAGAACAGGTTGTATGGCAAGATCCGTTATGACTTTCTTCCACGAATTCATATTCGGCATCGTAAAATCGCCGTATATCCGTTTTATAATTATATGACCATACTTACCCACTTCATCGATCACTGAATCTATGAGGGTTGGTCGTGCATTTTCAGCGTCTATGAGAAGGGCAAACCTCATCTTATCGGATTCCGCCGCAAATCCCTCCATGGTGATCAAAATGCAAGCATCCTATTGAAATTAACCCTTTTAGGAACCATTTCATAAAGCCTCTAAAAAACCACCACCGATCGTGTCGAATACAAAGTGGCTAATGATAACGCCTATCGCGGACAACTTCTAATTTTAGTTGAGACTTATGGTTTTTTGCAATACCCGCATATTTTTCAGATTGATTTACAGCTTTGGCATATCCTGAATGAAACTGATGTGTTAGAGCGGCCGCAAAAAGCGTTGGAATGAATATGCATCACTTCTTGTATAGTACTGAGCGCGGGGAGAGGGATTCGAACCCTCGCTCTCATAGAGAAACAGCTTAGCAGGCTGCCGCCGTACCGCTGGGCCATCCCCGCCTATGCACTGAAGCGGTCCTGCAGATCGTTTGCCACCTGTTCGAGAACCTCCTCGAAGTTTTCATTCTCCAAGGTAATGACTTCTCCGCTGGGAAGCGTAATTTTTGCATAATATACTTCTCCGTCCTTCGATATTTCCACTTCAGCAAGCATGTCATTCATAACAATCGGGCACATGATTGGACAGTATATATTATAATTTTCCAGCGCGGGCTTTTGGCGTATACTTTGTTGGAGTTTAACCATTGCTGAACTTTTATAAAATAAAAGGACATTATTGCAACATGGACGAAACAATAAAGGAGCGTCTGGCAAGAAAGATAATATATTATCGAACCCAGAATCATTCTCTCAACGAAGACGTGGAGAAATTGAAAGATATTGTTGATTACAACGATAATCGTAAGAAGGAATTAGTCGGTGCGCTGGCAATTACGGACCGCCTTATTTCTACCCTGAGGCAGTGACATGCTATCAGGCTCGGATAAGGATGCGCTCAGGGAAATATTCACAGCGGAGCACGAAGTTCTTGAACAAATTGAGTCAAATGAAATCCAATACCTGAATGAAATCTCGATTCTCCTTGATGAATTCGCCCACTATAGGGAACTGAAGAGTGAATTATTAGACCTTCAGACGAGATATGCGGCTTTGAACGCAGAGATGTATGACCTTTATATGGCCGTTCATAGTAATGCCATAGTCATTAGTGCTACCTTAGCCGAGCTCGATCTCAAAGGAATAATGATCCCGCACTGGGTAGCAGACGAATCTAGAAAAATTCTGGAAGAATTTCTAATATTCAAAGGCTTCCGGTAAATTTCACTGTCCCATGCAGCGCGATGAACTCCACAAGTAAGCCTTTTTAAGGAATAATATCATAACCAGCCAACCGTTTGGTGATCGAATAGCTCGCTATTGACAAAAGTTCGACGAATCAGGGATGATGATCTATGGCTGTTAAGAAAAGGTTGATTGTGGTTGGGGATGGTGCATCTGGA
This sequence comes from bacterium, assembly GCA_027368075.1. GTDB lineage: Archaea > Thermoplasmatota > Thermoplasmata > Thermoplasmatales > Thermoplasmataceae > B-DKE. The sequence continues at coordinate 3,240 of DAICSO010000027.1, read as the reverse complement.
ATCATGCTTGCAAACAAGACCAGGATGCTGACAAATAACAACGATGTAGAAATTGTACTTATAGGAAACAATAGAACACACTTCCTGAAGGAGGATGGTGCACAGATTGCTGTCGGACTCAAAAATTACAAGTCAAGCATAAAAGACAGCGAATTTCTTGTAAATTTTGGAATTTCGTACATTCGCGATGAAGTGATACGGATAGATGCTGCAAACAAGAGTGTTTCAGTGAAATCTGGTAAAGCCTATGATTATGATTTTCTTGTCCTTGCCCTTGGGGGTAAAATTTTTCCGGAAGGATTGCCCGGTTACGTGGGTGAGGCAAAGCATTTTCATGACCTCCAGCATGCCCAGGAACTAAAGGAGTATATTGATCAGTTCAAGGGAGGTAACATTGTGATAGGTAATATATCACAAAGCAGGATGAACCCATACCTGACGTACGAACTTGCATTCCTGCTCAGTGAATTGATTACAAACAAGAAACTGGGAGGGGTTACGAAATTCCACTTCATTTCCCCGAAAGGAGATTACGCTGCTGTCGACTCACTTGATGCCAGACTGAAGTCACTTGGATATGAGATACACAGCGACTTTGATATATCTGGAATAAGCTCGAAGAACAGGGAAATACAATCAACAGACGGAAAGGCAATCAGGTACGATCTGCTCGTTCTGTCGCCCCCCTCCTCACCAGAAGAGGTGCTTGTGGCATCCGGCCTGGTTGGCGAAAATGGACTCGTCAGTGTGGATAAATCAAAGCTCTCGTTGAAAGGTTATAGGGATGTGTACGCAATAGGAGAGTGCAATGACGCACCGGTCCTCAAGTGCATTGGCTCTTCCCTCTATCAGGCTGGATATCTGGCAAAGATGCTTTCACACAAAATGTCTGGAGCTTACTATGAAAGCAACTATGATGGAAGCTCAATCTCCTCAATACTTGTGGGTAATGGAAAATCAATTACTGCTTTTTCCAATTATGCCAAGCCTCCCGTAGTATCGGAGGGGAGCTTCACTGATCATATATTGAACATGACGTCGACGGAAACGTATTTTTCAGCAGCCATAAGAGGAGTATTCTGAGGTGAAATAAATGGTAGAAGAAAATTCTAAGAAAATTGATGAAGATGACCTGGATCTTGAGCCGTTTCTTAAGGAAATACTGGGAAATAGGAACTTCATGCTTACCGCTATTGGCACGCTTCAGAAACTTACAAGTTCCGGAGCGATAGCTGCCTTCAACCGCCTGCTTGACGAATACACCCCGGGTGATTTTGAGGCGGTTGTATCTTTACTCTCCTCCAAGGAACTTATGCTGCTACTCAAGAAATCTGTCGGCACACTAAGCGGGCTTGCCTATGCCTTTTCCCGTGATAGTACTTCAGACACTGTACAGAGCATTCTTTACAATCTGGATGATGTTACAGAATCGATGGTGGATGGTGCAAGGAATCCTAAGCCAATGTCTATACTGAAATTGCTGTCAATGATGAAGGATGATGAAGTCGCTTCCGGCCTTACTGCCGCAATGGAGGCACTGAAAGCCCTCGGAAGGTCCCTTAAGAAGGTAAACCTGGAGTGAGGAAGTGCTGAGATGAACATAAACGCCTCCCTCAGGTTTGACGCCGAATACGGAATGGTTTCAACGGATGTCGGCAAGGAACAGATATCCATCTACAATAATTTATCAGTTAACAAGAATAGTTACTCCCCTAACCAGGTTCTGCTGCTTGCAATGGGGTCGTGCGCCAGCGCCGATATCCTCTCAATACTGAAAAAGATGCACCAGGATCTCAGCGACTTCCAACTGAAACTGGAAGGCGACAGGTTTGATACGGATCCCATGCTTCTCAGATCAGTGGATTTCAGCTTCACCATAAAGGGAAACCTGACTTCTGATGGTGCAAGGAAAGCCATAGACCTTGCTCTTTCAAAATATTGCTCCGCAACCATTCTTGCAAGGCTCGCTGGAACAAATGTCACCTATAGTCTGGTGATAAACGATGAGCCAGTATACAGCCGGAGAACTCCGCCTGCAGTGGAGAGAAACCCCTTTAACATCCATGATGATTCTGCCCTGTGATGCATTTCACCGCGGATTTGAAGTAATCGTTATTCTTTTATAAACCGCCATAATAAAGTTTAATGAGATCAGAAGGTAGAAGGATGGTGACTTACGTTGGTACCGTAATCGCCTTCCTTGTCGCACTTTTCGCCCTTGTTTACGTAATAACCAATGTTTTCAAGATTGTACCCGTACAGTTCACACAAATTGTAAACGCACTGATAGTTGCCGTTGTTATTTACATCATAATAAAAATAATGGCGAGGTTCCTGGAGAGATTTTTGTCAAAGTACATGGACAAGAACAAGTATCACACCATTTCCTTCCTCTTTTCAGTATTTGGGTATTTCATACTCGCTCTTGCTGTAATGGCTGCACTCGGAATAGATGTAACATCAATAATACTGGGAAGCACCTTTGTGGGCCTGGTCCTTGGTCTCGCCTCCCAAACGGTCCTTTCCAATCTGTTTGGCGGCATGCTTCTTATACTTACAAAACCATTCAAGGTCGGGGACTATGTTTCCATTCTCGCATGGCAATGGGGCTTGATAGTGCCATCATATCCGCCGAAATACTTTTCAAGGGATGAAATCCGGCCTTCCTATGATGGACATGTTATGAAGATTAGCATCAATTACACGTATATCCAAGGAAACGATGGCAGGATCATAATCCTGCCAAATGGAGTTCTTATTCAGGCTTCCATCATCGTCAACCAGATGACGCTGAACGTAAAAGCCAGGTTCGAAATCCCCAAGACCATCAAGTTCAGTGACGTCAGGAGTGGCCTGCTTTCCAGGTTATCCGCCATAGAAGGTTCTGTTGGCAACGTAAACCTGTGGGTGGACGAAACTACCCTCAATACGTACATCATTGCCGTAACGGTAAAATCATCCAATCTTAAATCGGATGAGATGCGAGGAAAAATACTGGAAAATATTATAGAATTTATAGAGCCGCTAAAAAATAAAAATTAGAGTTGGGCATAGTAATTGGCATCATAGGGTTCCGGTTTCAATCCCTTCCTTTCCCTTATTTTTGCAACAACGTCCCTCTGAAGCTCGGTTGGCACTCTTTGATATCCTTCATTTTCTGAACTCCAGAGAACCTTTCCCCCAGTGGCACTTCTTATTGCTGACGCAAACCCGAACATTCCGGCTACCGGGACTGTAGCA